>JAJQFB010000077.1 GCA_021201395.1 Clostridiales bacterium
TCTTTGTTATGCAACTTTTTATTTATTGTACAAAATTTCTTACTTTCACGTTACTGCCTCGTGTTCCGTTCGGGAGATAATATCGTCCTGCGAATCCTTTGTAAGCTCTGTGAAATATGCGTTGTGGCCTGCTATTCTTACCAAAAGATTCCTGTAGTCCTCAGGGTGCTTCTGAACCTCTCTCAGGGTTTCCGTGTTCAGTACGTTAAACTGTACGTGCCAAAGCTTTAAATCTCTCCATGCCTCTATAAAGCGGACAAGCTTCTCCGTTCCCTCTTCTCCCTGAACGCAGGAGGGGCTTAGCTTTATGTTTAAGAGCCTGCCGGCGTGTTCGTTATGGCTGAAATTCTTTGTGGCATAGTTTGAAAGAAGTACAGCCGTAGGGCCGTTTATGTCGGCGCCCTGAGATGCGCTTGAGCCGTCGGAAAGAGGAGTATAGGCGAACCTGCCGTTGGGTGTTGCGCTTACAACCTTTCCGAAAGGAACGTGAGAGGTAAAGGGCACAAGCCGCAAGTCCATATGAACTCCCAACTCCGCCCCGTATTTTCTTGTAAAGTCCTGGGCTTCCTTATCAAGAAGCTTTCCTATTGTATCTGTATAGGGGTCGTCGTTTCCGTAGCTCGGGGCGTTTACAAGAAGCTGTCTTATTGCCTCATAACCCTTAAAATTGTTTTCAAGGGCGGTCTTAAGCTGACCGAGAGTAATAACCTTATCCTCAAAAACAAGCTTTTTAATAGTAGCAAGGGAATCAATAACAGTGGCGTAGCCCATATATTCAAAATAGCCTAAGTCGATACCGCCCTCTATTTTGGGCTGGTGAATATCTGTATAGGTTTCACGGCAGAGCTTGTGGAGGGCTGAGCCTAAGGGAGAGGCGAAATGCTCCCCTCTGAGCCTTATAATTTCCCTCTGCTGAATAAAAGCGTGCTTTATGAAAAATCTCTGTTGTTTAAGGTAGGCCGAAAGAAGCTCCTCAAAGGTTTTAAAGTCCTCAAATTCTCCCGTTTCAAGACCCAAAACCTCATTACCGTATTTAAGCATTCTGCCGTTGTAAATAACCATCTCCAACGCCGCCGCAAAATTTATATAGGCGTTGGGGCTTGTGTAGGTGTCCCTGTTGGGCATACGGCACTCTGCGCAGCCTGAAACGCTGTAGTCATAGGTCTCCTCGAAGTTTGCCCCCTTTGAGAGCAAAAGGGGAATAACGTCCTCATCGTTTATAAGCTTGGGGAAGCCCTCCCCTGCCTTTATTGTTTCCGCTACCTCATATAAATATCTTTTGGGGCTTCTCGTGTGTATTCTTGCCGCAAGGTCGGGATAGTTTAAGGGAAATTCCCTCTTTGACTTAAGGAGAATATAGGTAAGCTCGTTTACGGCGTCATAGCCCTCCTTTGTCTGACCCCCTACGGTAACGGCCTCCCAGTGGGCATAGCCCTCGTTGAAAGCTCCGCCTGTGTCGGAAAGGTAAAGGTCTATAAACTGAGCCATAGCCGCCCACATACACTCGAAAAGCTCCTGAACCTCGTCATCGGTTATGATTCCGGCCTCTTTGTCCTTTTTATAGAAAGGATATAAATACTGATCCATTCTGCCGTTTGAAATTATGGTGCCTGTTTTCTGCTCTATTCTTGAGAACATCTGGGTAAACCACTGTGCCTGCATAGCCTCATAAAACGTTCTCGGAGGATTTTCCGGAACATAGCGGCAGGTTTCCGCTATTTTATAAAGCTCCGCCTTTCTCTTTGGGTTTCCCTCTCTTCGGGCAAGCTCATCCGCAAGGTTTGCGTGTCTGTTTGCCCAGAGAACTACAGCGTCGCAGGTTATAATAAGTGCCTCTAAGAAAGGCTTTTTTTCGTATAGTCCAAAGGACTGTATTCGTCTAAAGCCTTAAGCCTTTCCTCAGCCTCGGCCTTAATTCCCTTGAAACCCTTTTCAAGGACGATTTCATAATCGTGAACCCATTGCAGAGAGGAACGGAAAGAAGCTGTTTCGTTTACAATATAGCGTGAGGTCAGCTCCTTGTCGTTGTTGTATGTAAGCCTTGTTGTTTCCTCCGTCAAAGATTTTGCAAAGGCCTCGTGGAAAGTTTTGCCCACCCAATAGGGGGCTATTTCCTCCGCAACAATTTTTGCGTCCTCCTCGGAAATATCAAAGGGGGAATTGTCCCTTGTGGGAAGCTTTTCTATGGCTTCCTTAAAAATGTTTCCGTCAAGCTCCGGATATAAAATTCCGTAGCGTCCCTGTTTTCCGCTTCGTCCCACAATAAGTTGGTTTTCGTCAATATAAACAGCCGCCTTTTCCGCATAATTATAAAGAGCCTTAGCCCACCTTAAAATAAGGGGCTTTCCCTCTGTTTCCTTAAATGAACGTGTAAAATAGAGCCCTCTTTCAATGTCTATAACGGGCTTTTTACCTCTTATTTCCTTAACAATATCAACCGCCCTGCTGTAGTGTTTGGGCGTACTTTTTTCGTTTTCTGTTTCTCTTTTTATTCTCTCCTCCTGTGGAGATAAAATTTTAATAATACTCATAACAGCCTCCTCAATCCATTTTACAGTATAGTAAACACATTTATTATATAATCTCCGTAAAAATTGTAAATATGAAAAAATTTTAAAAATTTTCCGCCATGGTTTAAGCTTTTCAAAACAGACAAATTATAATTGACAAAATTCTCTTAACAATCTATAATTAAATTGTGCACAAATTACAAAAACAACTTTAATTAAGGAAAGGAGATTGTAAATTATGAAGAAAACCATGGGTGCTGTGGCGGCGGCTCTGTGTGTTTTTTCGGCGGCGGTATCGGTTTCGGGGGCTGAAATCGACATTACAAACGCCGAAATAAACGGGGACGGCTATGTAAGTGTGGACGTAAGCGTAGAGGACGCCGAGGAAAATATGAGCTATACAATGCTTGTTTTAAAAGCGGACGAAAGCGGAAGCTATACACTTGAAAACCTTGTCTATTTAAACCAGCTTAATGAGGGAGAATACACCGAGGCGGAGGACGGAAGCCTAAGCTTTACAATGGCCTTTGCAGCGGAAAGCGGAAGCTACCTTGTTAAAGTGGGGGGAACCGCCGTTTCCGAGCCCGGCAGCTATGAAACAGGCGGCGGTGAGGACGATTTTTTATACGGCGATTCCGACCTAAACGGAGTTTTAACGGCAAACGACTCCGCAATAGCCTTAATGAAAGCCTTAAGCTCGGATTTTGAGGCAAAGGCGGAGCTTAGGGTTATAGACGTAAACGGCGACGGAGAAATAGGAGCCGACGATTCAGCGGAGATTCTTTCAAAGGTTTTAAACAGTGCATACAAATTCAGCGTTGAAGAATAAGGGGAGGGAGAACAGATGTATAAAAAATGCAGCAAAAAAATAAGAAGCTTTACCACCCTTGTTTTGGTGATGATTTTAAGTCTTTGCCAAATGAGCATTGTCTTTGCCGATGATGCTTGGGAGGGTCTTACGGAAACGGCCTATTTTGAGGGAAGCGTATCCTCCCCCTCAATTACGGACAGCGAGGGCTATTATACCTCAATAGAGGACACGGACTGCTTAAACAGCAGCTACTTAAAGCTTACATATACCCTTTCGGGAGATTTTACGGACGAAACAGAGGTTTTTATAATTAAAACCTACAACACAGAGTGGGGCGGCTGGGAGCCTACATATATAACGGTTGGCGATTCGACCCTATCCGACGGTGTTTATTCCGCTTACCTGTCTATGGAGGACATTTTATCAACCCTCACAAGCGGAACCCTAAGGGGAATTAATATTTACTTCGGCCTTGATTCCGCCTATGAAACAACCCTTACGGGAATTTATTTCCTTGCGGAGGAGTCAGCGGAAATGACCCTCCGTGACTGGTTGGGATATACAATAGACTACTGTGACAATTTGGACTCCTTAAAATATCAAAGCTCTTCATGGGCAGCCTTTTTAACCGCCCTTGAAACCGCAAAAACAGTATACAGCGTCACAACCTACGATGACGACACCTATCAGGACGCAAGAGAAGAGCTTGAAACCGCAAAGGCGGCTCTCCTTTTTGTAAACAGCACAGACAGCGGCAATCCCATGGATTTCAGAACCCTTTCGGGAGAAGAAACAGTTTGGGAAATGGGCGTAGGCTGGAATTTGGGCAACACAATGGACGGCCACACAGGCTTCCATCCCTCCGAAACCGCTTGGCAGAGTACAATTACCTCAAAGGAAATGATAAAGGCCATTCACGATGCAGGCTTTAACACAATAAGAGTGCCTGTTACCTGGGGAGATATGATAGACGATGACAACGGCTACGCCATAAACGAAACATGGATGAGCCGTGTGCAGGATATTGTGGACTACTGTGCTGAGATGGATATGTACACCATTATAAATATCCACCACGACGGCGCCGACGGCTGGCTGGCTGTGGGAGCCGACGACATAGACTATGTATATGAAAAATTCGAGGGAGTATGGAGAAACATAGCCGAAAAATTCAAGGACTATGACGAACACCTTATTTTCGAGTGCGCAAATGAGCTTACCTGTA
This sequence comes from Clostridiales bacterium, assembly GCA_021201395.1. GTDB lineage: Bacteria > Bacillota > Clostridia > Lachnospirales > CAG-274 > JAJQCI01. The sequence goes on from JAJQFB010000077.1 coordinate 4,547, forward strand.
CCTCCCATTCCTCAGACGACAAAAACTCCGCCGAGGCCATGGCCTATGACACGCCTATTATAATGAACCTGAATCAAATTTTCGTAAATACCGTGCGTTCCACAGGCTCCAATAATACAAAAAGGTGGCTCGCGGCTATTTCCCACTTTGCAAACAGGGGAACCTCAAACGGCTTTGCTATGCCTACGGACAGCTATAACAGTGAAAACAGGCTTATGTTTGCTCATCACAGCTATAAATCCACAAACCTTGACACCTACAGCTGGTCAAACGCAAAAGAGCTTACAGACGTAATTTACAACACAAGACGTGTTTCCACCTTTACCGATATTCCCATAATTTTGGGAGAATACGGAACGAGAAACAGAACCTACAGCGGAAACCCCAGCGGCTACAACGACATAGGAAGAGCTTATTATTATGAGTGTGCCGCGAGAGGGGCACAGGTTGGAATGACCGTTCCCGTAGTTTGGGATCAGGGCTGCAACACAGCAAACGTATATGAAACGGGAGTTTACACCGTTTGGAACAGAACGGCAAACGAACCTCTTTTCAAAACCATAACAGACGCTATGATGAGGGGTATGTTTATAGAACCCTCTTCGCAAAACAACAGCTATGATATGTCAGACATTGTTTCCGACCCTACAATAACTGAGATAACTTCAATCACTCCCGACAGTGACAGCGTAACAATAGCTTACGGCGAAAGTGTTCAAATAAATACCGCCGTTGAGCCTGAGGACACAAACGACGTTGTAATCTGGAAATCGGCGGACGATTCAATCGCCACGGTTTACAGGGGCTTTATACAGGGCAACAAAATAGGAACAACCTATGTTACGGCCTATTCCCAAAGCGGAAGCACGGAAGCGGTTATTGAAGTAACCGTTACGGCGGCTGACTCCGACTCACCGGCCGAGTATATAACAACGGACAAGGAAAGCTATACCGTTGCAAAAGGCTCAAACATAACAATAGAAGCCAAAGCCGACAACGGCGAAAGTCTTGTTTTCTCTTCATCAAATGAGGACATTGCCTCCGTAAACAGGTTAGGTAAGGCAGTGGGAAAGGCAGTAGGCACAGCCTATATTACAATTATGGCGGAAAGCGGCATAACCAAAACGGTAACCGCAAAGGTAACGGAGGCCGCAAACAGCCATTCTCTTGAGCTTGCGGCAAATGTATATTACAATGACACGGCCTACGCTTCAAACGAGGTAGGCGAGCCCATAACAGTAACCGAGGACGGGCAGTATACCCTTGTTTTCGACACAACGACAGACCTTTCAAGCGCAGCCTCCTCGGCAGGAATAAGCTATCTCAACAACCTTACCTCCATATATATAAAGGACAACGACGTCACCAACGGAAATTCGGTTGTTTCACCTCTGGACAGCTGCTATATACGCTATGACAAAATAACTCTTGACGGAGAGGAGCTTACCATAACAAACACGGATTTTAAGTCTGCAATAAAGGACAGCGGCGTCCTTGATACAAACGACCCGGTAAACAGTTGGGACGGCTCCGCCGTTGCCGAGGTAACGGTAAGCAATCATGTACTTAATTTTACAACGGTAACCAACCCCACAAGGATTGAAATTGTGTTTACTCTTAAGGACCTTGTCTTTACGGAGGAAACCTCAGAGGACGAAAACCCCGTTTCGGAGCTTACCTCCGACAGTACAGGCACTGTTTTTGTAAGGCTCGGCGGCAAGGCGGAGCTTACCGTAAACACCGACCCTACAGACACAACCTCCCTTATAAGCTTTATTTCCTCTGATGAAAGCGTAGTTATAGTAAACGATGATGCGGCATCAGTTGACGGCGGAAGCGTTTGCGCCCTGCTGACGGGAACAAAAGCAGGAAAAGCAACAGTAACGGCTATAGCCGACAACGGCGTAAGCCTGACCTTTGAGGTTACAGTTGCTTCCAACTATTTTGAAAATGTAACGGCGGTAACAGCGGACGGAGTTATAACGGCTCTTACGGCTGACGTAAACGCCGTTCCCGATTTGGAAAGCATAACAGCAATTATAGCCCTATACGATTCCTCAGGGGAATTTAAATCGGCGGCCGCAGAAGAGGTTTTGACCTCCGAAATAACCTCAGACAGCCTGAATGTTGAGGGCTTCGGTTTAAGCGTTTCCGAAGGGGATACGGTTAAAGCCTTTATCTGGAGCGGTCTTGAGGATATGGTTCCTTTGGGCTGATACAAAACACCAAAATATAATACAATTAATAAGGGCTGCCGCAAAACAGTTTTATTGTCTGTTTTGCGGCAGCCTCCTTTAAATATGTCAAAAGTGTCTATATACAAAAACCGTAAAATTATATTATCTGTTCGCCGTTTAAATATAGCTCATAGTCGGCTCCCGCACCGCAGGAATACCACAGGCCGTTATAAAAAACGCCGCCTTGTTAAAAAGAGCGTAAACATAAAGTTTTTCCCCTGCAAGCTCACCGCTTACGGTAAATTCGGCAGAAGCCGAGCAGGTGCCGTCGGGGCTGTTTTGGCCGTTCATAATATAACTTATATTTCCGCCGCTGCCGCAGATAATGCTGTAGTCCGCCTTTACTTCCGTTTCGTTTACTCTGAAGGTCAGTGTGTCGGAAAGCTCCCAGTCTGTGAGATTACTGCTTATAAGCGGAGCTTCTACAGTGAAACGGCAATTAAAGGAAATAACATCTCCTTCTTTAAGCCTGCAGTCGCTTGTATATTTCTTTTCAAATACCTCTGTCCCCTTAAGCATACCGTCTTTATATATTTCTATATTTGTGCCTCCGAACCCTATATTTTCGCTTACAAGCCTTTTTATAAAGTTCTTTTCGGAATCAGACCCGTCACCCTCGGCCTCATAGGCAGAGCCGTTTAAAACAAGGTTGGAGCCGTAGGCCAAAACGGGCTTAACCTCTGTAAACACATAGCCGCCGGGCTTTTCCGCCTGAATATCCGAAAGGCTGTATTCAAATGTTTTTATAAGCCCCTCCGACTTTGTAAAAACGTAATATGTGTTTTCAAACCCGTCCCGAATACAGGCCTCGCTGTCTGTCAGAGCCAGAGTAAAGGTGTCGTCAAAGGCCTCGAAGCTGCCGCTTTCACAGGGCAGTTCATAAAAAGGAGGGACCGAAAAGCCATCGCCGTAAACACCCCATTTTCCGTCTGTGTTCCGATATGCGTATAAGCCGCAGCCTATGCTTACCTTGTCAAATTTTGTTTCATAGGCACTGAAATCCGTGTTTTCAAAATTGTATATTCTCCAAACCGCCATAACGGCTCTCTCAAGGCTGTAGTCTGTGCTGTCGGGCATAAAGCTGTTTGCCCCTGCCTGAGCCAAAATAAAGGTGTCGTCTGCGGAAGTTCCGCTTACATTGTAAACGGCCTCCCTTGCTCTTTCGTCTATATCGCCGTCATCGTAAAAAACAGTTTCCCTTGGGGTGGTTTCCACGCCTAAAAGCTCGCATAAGCGGTTCAGCGTATAGGCCGTCTCCTGCCTTGTAACGGCACTGTCCGGGTTAAAATATTTGCCCTCATAGGGAAACACAAGCCCCAGCTCCTCGGCAAGAAGAACTCTCGGCGAAAAAACATCTGAATATTTACCGTAATTCAGCGAAATATTATTGATTCGCATATAAGAAAAAAGGTCTGTCTTGTTTTTAAGCATAACCGCCTGAAGAGCAAGACAGGCCATATCATATCTTGATATGCTTTCGCTGAAATCGCTGTGTTTAAATGTGTTTAAAATAAGTCCGTCTGCATCCGCCGCCTTTACTCTTTCCTCCGCAAAGCCGCTTAAGGAGGAGGAACAGTCCTCCCCCAAAATCGGTGTCGAAAATACAAATATAAACCCTATCATTAAAGCAAAAATTTTTTCATACATACACTCCCCCTTTTTTTCATATATCTCATTTAAAATATGACCTGATCAGCGGTCTACCGCCGAAAGACCGGCTTCGAGGTCGGCTAAAATATCGCCTATATTCTCAAGACCTACGGAAAACCGAACCATACCGCTTTCTATGCCGGCGGCGGCTAACTGCTCGTCGCTTAGCTGTCTGTGGGTTTCGCTGGCAGGGTGAAGAACGCAGGTTCTTATATCGGCAACGTGAACCTCGTTTGAAGCAAGCTTAAGAGAGTTCATAAATTTAACGGCAGCTTCCTTTCCGCCTTTAAGAACAAAGGAAATTACCCCGCTGCAGCCTTTTAAATATTTCTTTGCAAGGGCATAGTTTTCGTCTCCCTCAAGGCCGGGATAGCTTACGCTTTCAACCTGTTTTGCGGACTGTAAATATTTGGCAACGACCATGGCGTTTTCACAATACTGCTTCATACGAACGGGCATTGTTTCAAGACCCAAATTCAGCAAAAACGCCGAATGAGCCGCCGGATAAACGCCGAAATCACGCATAAGCTGCATACGCGCCTTTATTATGTAGGCCTTTTCACCGTAGGTTTCCGTATATGAGATACCATGGTAGGTTTCGTCGGGCTCGGTCAGCTCGGGGAATTTGCCGTTTTTCCAGTCAAATTTTCCGCTGTCTATTATAACGCCCCCTATTTGAAGAGCGTGGCCATCCATATATTTTGATGTGGAATGAACGACTATATCCGCTCCGTATTCAATGGGCTTGCATAATATAGGTGTGGCGAAAGTGTTGTCTACAATAAGGGGAACACTATGTTTGTGGGCAATACCGGCAAAACGCTCTATGTCGAAAACCGTCAGAGCAGGGTTTGCTATTGTTTCGCCGAAAACAAGCCTTGTGTTTGAATCAAAGGCCGCTTCTATTTCCTCGTCTGTAACATTTTTGCCTACGAATTTGCACTCTATTCCCAGTCTTTTAAGTGTGTGGGCAAACAGGTTCACCGTTCCGCCGTAAATCTCTGTTGTGCTTATAAAGCTGTCGCCTGCACTGCAAATATTCAAAATAGAAAGCAGAACAGCCGCCTGACCGGAGGAAGTACACATTGCTCCCACGCCGCTTTCCAAGTCGGCTATTTTGTCCTCAACGGCCATAACCGTAGGGTTGGCAAAGCGGGAATATATAAGAGATTTTGTAGGGTCATCGAATACCGCCGCAACCTCTTCGGTAGAGTCGTAAACATAGGTTGTGCTTTGCACTATAGGCATTACTCTCGGCTGGGCATTTCCCGGCTTATAACCGGAATGCAGACATTTTGTTTCATCTTTCATATTAAAAAGACCTCCTTTGTTCTTTTTCCGAAAAACCGCCTGATAATTAACCTGCGGATTTTTGCTTCGGTTATTATACTTTATTATGTATTATGCTTTCTAAAGACTGTGAAGATTACAGTAAGCATAAACGGCCTCAACGCTGCCGCTCTCGCAGATTGCAAACCGTGCTTTAGACACCTCTCCGGACTTAAGCTCCCTGTGTCGGTTTTCCTGTTTTGTCTGTAAGGATATCTACTCTATGTAGTGCTGAGGGAGCATAGGGTATTCCGCCGAGCCTACAGTAACAGAAACAATATTTCCCTCAACAGTATATACGGGAATATGCTTCTCGGCGGCAGCGTCCGTTGTCCCCGGCATAATTTCTTTCATTTTCTGACCGCAGCACATTACCGGCACGCCGCTGTCCTTAACCTTTGCGATAATATTTCCGCAGCGTTCGCAAATATAAAAGCTTTATTTCATAGTAAAAAACCTCTTCAAACTTATTTTGTTTCATATTAGTCATATGTTCCTTTTATTATATATTATAGCCTAATTTTGCCGAAGTGTCAATTAAGGAACAGCCGCTTAATTATAAAACATTTCTTTCGGGAAAAGAAAAATGCAACACAATTATATATTGAGTATTATATGTAGGAGGAATAATATTATGGTTAGGGAAACGATGATTTAATCAAAAAGTGTATTGTCAAAAAATACAAATATGGTA
>JAJQFB010000080.1 GCA_021201395.1 Clostridiales bacterium
CAGCACTTTCATCACTATTTGTGCCGGCGTGTGCGGCGGAATGGAGATTATAATGGTTTCAAGATGTTTTTCAGCATTAATGCATATATTATACCTCATATCTTATTACTATTTTACCATATCTGAGGTATAATTTCAAAAAAACAAAGCACTAAGCTGATCATTTTGTGCTTTGTCTACAGTCTGACCGCATCGAAATGCGGCTTTTATTGGTTCTGTTGCTGTTAAATTATTATTTTCTGCTTAACTCCCTGTCTATGGCGGCGGCGGCTTTTTTGCCTGCTCCCATAGCAAGTATAACCGTAGCTGCACCCGTTACGGCATCGCCTCCGGCGTAAACGTGATCCTTTGTGGTTTTGCCCGTTTCCTCATCGGCAATTATACAGCGGCGTCTGTTTGTATCAAGCCCCTTTGTGGTGGATGAAATAAGGGGGTTGGGAGATGTTCCCAATGACATAACAACCATATCGCACTCTATGTCATATTCCGAGCCGGGAATCTCAACGGGGCGGCGTCTGCCGCTTGCATCGGGCTCACCCAGCTCCATCTTTATAACTCTCATACCCTTAACCCAACCGCTCTCGTCAACAAGAATTTCCACGGGGTTTGTAAGAAGATTGAATATAACGCCCTCTTCCTTAGCGTGGTGAACCTCCTCCACTCTGGCCGGAAGCTCCGCCTCGCTTCTTCTGTAGACAATGTGTGTTTCAGCCCCTAAACGCAGAGCCGTTCTGGCTGCGTCCATAGCTACGTTTCCGCCGCCTACAACACAGACCTTCTTTGCAATTTTAACGGGAGTGTCATAGTCCTCTCTGTAGGCCTTCATAAGGTTCACCCTCGTTAAATATTCGTTTGCGGAAACAACACCGTTTGCGATTTCCCCGGGAATGCCCATGAATTTGGGAAATCCTGCGCCGGAGCCTATGAAAACGGCGTCATAGCCCTCTTCGTCGAAAAGCTGGTCTATTGTAACGGTTTTTCCTATAATAACGTCCGTTTCTATTTCAACGCCTAATTTCTGAATACTTTCAACCTCTTTGGCCACAACCCTGTCTTTGGGAAGTCTGAACTCGGGGATACCGTAGGAAAGAACTCCGCCGGTTTTGTGAAGGGCTTCAAAAATTTTAACGGAATAACCTTTTTTCGCAAGGTCCCCGGCACAGGTAAGCCCTGCCGGGCCTGCTCCTATAACGGCCACCTTTTTGCCGTTGGGGGGAAGCTTTTCGCTTAAGTCAACATTGTTTGCATACGACCAGTCTGCCACAAATCTCTCAAGCTTTCCTATTGAAACAGGCTCGCCCTTTATGCCCAAGACGCACTTTCCCTCGCACTGTGTTTCCTGAGGGCAAACCCTGCCGCAGATAGCCGGAAGAGCCGAATATTTGGCAATTTCCTTTGCAGCCTCTTCAAACTCGCCTTTCTTTACACAGCTTATAAAGGCCGGAATATTTATTGAAACGGGGCAGCCTCCCACACAGCGGGGATTTTTACAATTAAGACAGCGTTTAGCCTCTTCCGTTGCTTCTTCGGCGTTATAGCCCAAACAAACCTCTTCAAAATTTGCGGCTCTTACCTTAGGGTTCTGCTCCCTGACAGGAACTCTCTTCATACTCATAGCCATTATTTTCCACCTCCGCAGCCGCACTTGTGATTATCGTCCTTTTCCTCAGCGGCAAGCAAAGCCCTGCCCTCTTCGGTTTTATACATTGTCTGCCTTCTCATAGCCTCGTCATAGTTTACCTTGTGGCCGTCAAACTCAGGCCCGTCTACACAGGCAAACTTTATCTCGTCCCCTACCGTAACACGGCAGGCACCGCACATACCCGTTCCGTCTACCATAATGGGGTTTAAGCTGACAACCGTAGGTATACCCAGTTCCTTCGTTGTCATAGACGTAAACTTCATCATTATCATAGGCCCTATAACTACGGCGTGGTTATATTCCTTTCCGTCCTCTTTTACAAGCTTTGTAAGAAGCTGGCTTCCGTTTCCCTTAAAGCCCAAGGTTCCGTCATCTGTAGCTATATAAAGATTTCCGGCAACTTTCTCCATTTCTTCCGTAAGTATAAGCAAATTCTTGTTTCTTGCCCCTATTATAACGTCGCAGTCGATTCCCCTCTCCCTGAGATATTTAACCTGGGGATAAACGGGAGCCGTTCCCACTCCGCCGCAGACAAATATAATCTTCTTCTCCTTAAGCTCTTCCTCCGTTAAATCACAGAGGTCGCTGGGTCTGCCGAGAGGGCCTACAAAGCTTGCCACATAGTCTCCGGCCTCATATTTTTCAAGGTCTTTGGTGGATTTTCCCACAGTCTGAAAAACAATGGCGACCGTGCCTGCTTCAGGGTCATAGTCCGTTACCGTAAGGGGAATCCTCTCCCCTTTTTCGTCGTTAATTACAATAACAAACTGCCCCGGCTTACAGGACTTCGCCACTCTCGGCGCAAGAATATCCATATAAATTATATTGTCCGTCAAATAACGCTTGCTGACAATTTTATACATCATTCCGTCTCCTTTCAATTTCCGAAAAGAACAGCTCCCCTGCCCTTTCCGCTTTTAATATGTGATGCAGATGTTAATATAACTATACACCATAAATTCATATTTTTCAACACCGAAATAAAATTTCAGTAAATTTTTTTATCAAGCCGAAAATTTATCCCCCTTTTCCAAACTGCCTAAATGCCGTTTAAATACTGTCCGAATCCGAAAAAGCTGTTATTTTTATCTTGAAATATTTACATATTAGTATTAAAATATAATCAATCAAAAAATGAAAGGAAGTCTTACAAATGAACGTAACAAGCTTTACAATAGACCATGACAAACTTTTAAGAGGTATATATGTTTCAAGAAAGGACAGCATAGGCAAAGAAACTATTACAACCTTTGACGTAAGAATCAAAAGACCCAACACAGAGCCTCCCGTTGAAATATCGGCTATTCATACTCTTGAACACCTTATGGCCGTATATCTTCGCAGTGAGGAAAGCGGCATTGCAGAGGACGTAATATACGTAGGGCCTATGGGCTGCCGAACAGGTATGTATGTTATATTCAAGGGAGACTTAACCTCAGAACAGATTCTCCCCTATATAACAAAGACCTTTGAATATGTAAGAGACTTTACAGGCACAGTCCCTGCAACGACCTCCGCCGAATGCGGCAATTATTTAGACCACAACCTGACCTTTGCCAAATATGAAGCGGACAAATATTTAAGAGAGGTTTTATACAATATAACACCCGAAAACCTGAACTATCCTGAGTAATTTAAGGGAGAAATGCAATAATATGATAATAAGAAAAGCGGCGGCAGCCGATTCGGACAAAATTCTTGAAATTTACAAGCCCTATATTTTAAAAACCGTTATAACCTTTGAATATACCGTCCCCTCTCCGCAAGTCTTTAAAAACAGAGTGGAAAAGATAATTTCCGAATATCCCTATGTTGTCTGTGAGGATAAGGGGGAGATTTTGGGCTACTGCTACGGTTCAAGGCTTATGGAGAGGGCGGCTTTCGGCTGGGATATGGAGCTGTCGGTTTATCTTAAAGAGGAATATAGAGGAAAAGGCATAGGAGGAGCCCTCTACGGGGCAGTTATGGAAACGGCGGAGCTTATGAACATAAAAAACCTCTACGGCCTTATTGCCGCTCCCAACACGGAAAGTGAAAGGCTTCACGCCCGGTTCGGTTTTGCACACGAAGCGACCCTTAAAAAAACAGGCTATAAATTCGGCAGATGGATTGACCTTATGTATTTCAGAAAGGAAATAAACCAAAATACCGAGGTTCTGCCCGTAAAAAACGCAAATGACTTAAACCCCGTTAAAACAGAAAAAATCCTCAAAAAATATGAGGATTATCTCAACGGCATAAGTGTCAGTAAACAGTCTTAACGCTTGATTTGTCAATTTTGTATTTTTTGCAAAAGGCCTCTATGTCCTTGTCGCTTCTCACAATCTCCCCCTTTGTAAGCTTCCCCTCTTTGCGGAAGCCTATAACCCTTTCCCCTGTGCAGATGCTCGCTCTTATAACAGGCTCTCCCAACTCTTCGGCGGAGCCCTTTCCCTTAAACAGCATATAATACCTCCCTTAAGTTGTTTTCTTATGTTCCTTAAGCTTATTATATATCACCCGGGGAAAATTTTCAATAAAAATTAATTAAAATGAAAAATTATATTTGCTTTATTGCAAATAATGCTTTATAATGGAAATAAGACATATTTGCGGAGGCGGAACAGGCAGCCGCCAAACCGCAATATTATATATTCTGCGGAAAAGTCTTTAAAGACTTAAATTTTAAATTACAAGGAGTGAACTTTATGATTACTACGGCAAATTTTATCGAACTCCAGCGAGTTATATCGGCTGACTGCGGCGATCCCCACCATATTTTGGGTATGCACGAAATCGAAAAGGACGGCAAGGCGGCTTTAGTGGTTCGTGCTTTAAACCCTCAGGCAAAAGAAATATCTGTTATAGACGTCAAAAAGGGCACGGAATATTCCATTGAAAAAATCCATCAGGACGGCTTCTTTGAGGGGCTTATAAAGGGCAGGAGAAAATGGTTCAAATACAAGCTTAAAATAACGAACCACGACGGCTCTGTATGGGAAACCTATGACCCCTATTCGTTCGCTCCTCAAATTTCCGAATATGACTGCTTCCTTTTTGCACAGGGCAATCACTATGAAATTTACAAGAAATTAGGTGCAAACGCAGCTACCGTTGACGGTGTTGAGGGTGTTGTTTTCGGCGTATGGGCTCCCAACGCAAAGAGAGTTTCCGTTATAGGCAACTTTAACGACTGGGACGCAAGACGGAACCAAATGAGAGAATTATATTCCGAGGGCGTATGGGAAATCTTTATCCCCGGCCTCAAGAATTTTGACCGCTACAAATATGAAATCAAAACTCCCGAGGGAACAACTCTTCAAAAGCAGGACCCCTACGGAGTTATGTGTGAGCTTCGCCCAAGCACATCCTCCCTTGTTTTCAACATTTACAACTATCAGTGGCAGGACGGCGAATATATGGAAAACATTAAAACCGCCGAAAAATATGACAGGCCTATGAATATATATGAGGTTCATATGGGTTCATGGAAACGCCCTGAGGACGACCCTGAGAGATTTTTAAGCTATGTTGAGCTTAAGGATATGCTTATACCCTATGTTGTTGAAATGGGCTATACCCACATTGAGCTTCTTCCCATAGAGGAACACCCTTTCGACGGAAGCTGGGGCTATCAGGTTACAGGCTACTACACTCCCACAAGCCGCTACGGCACTCCCAATGAATTTAAGGAATTTGTAGACGCAGCCCACAGGGCAGGCATAGGCGTTATTCTTGACTGGGTTCCGGCACACTTCCCCAAAGACGCCCACGGTTTGGCAAGGTTCGACGGTTCCTGTCTTTACGAACACGCCAATCCTATGCAGGGAGAGCATCCCGAATGGGGAACCCTTATATTCAACTACGGCAGGTGCGAGGTTAAAAACTTCCTTATTTCAAACGCTCTTTACTGGGTAGAGCAGTATCACATCGACGGCCTGAGAGTTGACGCCGTTTCCTCAATGCTCTATCTTGACTACGCTAAATCAGCAGGCCAGTGGGTACCCAACAAGTACGGCGGAAGAGAAAATCTTGAGGCTATAGAGTTTATTAAGCATATGAACTCCGTTATGAAGGGCTACCACCCCAACGTATATATGATTGCCGAAGAGTCCACCTCCTATGAGGGCATCACAAAGGATTTAGACAACGGCGGCTTAGGCTTCTCCCTTAAGTGGAATATGGGCTGGATGAACGACTTCCTTGAATACGTTAAAAAGGAACCCATCTACAGACGCTATCACCACAACAACCTGACTTTCGGTATGATGTACGCCTATTCCGAAAGATTCGTTCTCGTTCTTTCACACGACGAGGTTGTTCACGGAAAACAGTCTATGCTTGACAAACAGCCCGGCGACCTTTGGCAGAAGTTTGCAGGCCTTAGAGTTTCCTACGGCTATCAGTCAACCTTCCCCGGAAAGAATCTTGTCTTTATGGGCGGCGAGTTCGGCCAGTTTATAGAGTGGGACGAAAAGAGACCCCTTGACTGGTTCCTCCTTGAATATCCCCACCACAGCACAATGCTTAACTATGTAAAGGATCTTAACAACCTTTACCTTAAGGAAGAGGCTCTCTGGGTTAAAGACTTCTCATGGGAAGGCTTCGAGTGGGTAGACGCAAACGACTGCTGCCGCAGCATTTATTCCTTTATCCGCAAGGGCAACAGCAAGGCCGAAAATATTCTTGTAGTATGCAACTTTACCCCCAGCACCTACTTCGACTATAAAACAGCCGTTCCCTTTGCAGGAAAGTGGCAGGAAATTTTCAACAGCGACAAGGCCGAATACGGCGGAAGCGGCGTAACAAACCCCGAAGCCATAGACTCACAGCCCGACAACATCTTAGGAAAGGAAAATTCCATAAGCTTTAAGCTTGCTCCTCTTGCAATTCATATGTTCAAACCCGTTGAATTTGAAGAATAAAAGGCGGTGATACAATGAATGAGAAAGAAATCATCAGCTCAAACATTAACAAGTATATGGATTTACAAAGAATCCTGAAAGCAGATGATAAGGAAACCGAAACCTTAAACCAGATTAGAGCCGTGAAAGCGATTCTTGAAGCCTGCGGTGTTGTTATTGAAGATTTAGAGCTTAAGTAAGCCCCAAAAAATAATTTAAAAAAATACAAAAAAACTGTTGACGATTCGGCGTTTTTTGTGTATAATTTTGAAGTGTATGTTAAAACAGAAAAATCATATTTTGTAAGGTTAAAAACGGGAAAAGGTGATTCCCACAGTTTTAACTCCACTTATTCGTAACCGGAGGGAGGGAAAGTTATGTCAGAAGTAAGAGTAAAAGAGAATGAATCTTTAGACAGTGCTCTTCGTCGCTTTAAGAGAAACTGTGCAAAAGCCGATATCATAGGCGAAGTACGTAAAAGAGAGCATTACGATAAGCCCAGCGTAAAGCGCAAGAAGAAGTCTGAAGCCGCAAGAAAACGCAAATATAACTAATTTGCGGTAAGTTATAAACAAAGGGATGATTTTATGTCATTAAAGCAACAGCTTTTTGAGGACCTTAAAGAGTCTATGAAATCCAAGGACACAGTCCGCAAGGAAATCATACAGATGGTAAGAGCCGGCGTCCTCCTTATAGAAAAGGACACCAAAACAGAGCTTGACGACCGGGGCGTAAGCGCCGTTATTTCAAAGGAGCTTAAAAAGCTAAACGATGTACTGCCGGACTATATAAGAAGCGGCAGGGCAGATAAGTTGGACGAGATAAATCGTAAAATTGATATTTTAAAATCTTACCTTCCGGAACAGCTTACCGGGGATCAGATCCAAAAAATCGTTGACGCTGCGGTTGCAGAAACCGGTGCCGGGTCTATGAAAGACATGGGCAGGGTTATGGGTATTGTTACCCAAAAAACGAAGGGTTTGGCCGACGGTAAAGCCGTAAGCGAAACAGTTAAAAAAACCTTACAAGCTTTGTAAAACCGTGCTGTCTGCCGAAAAGCAGGCGGCACTTTTACTTTAAAAAGGAGACATTCAGATATTATGGACAAAAATGATAAAATCCTAAACACCTTAATAGACGCAATAAAAAAGAGACTTAAATTCTGTCTTTTTAACCTTGTAAATGACACAACCTTAGATGATGAAAACGATATTTCCTTAAAGGCGGAGCTTGCTAAGCTTAAAAAGGAAGTCTTTGATATTTTCACAGGCCTTCCCTCTCTTTTAAGCTCACAGGATACCGACAGAAAGTCCGAAATTAAAAAGCTGTCAAAGCTTAAAGAAAAAGTCCTCGAAACGGGGCTTATATATTATCCCTGTATGGACACTGTCTGCACCGTCCAAAATATAGTTATGAGGGAGCTTATGGAAAGAGACGGCGGCGAAATGTTTTCCGACAGCGATGAACTTGCTTCCCCTGAGGAAATTTTGGAATTAATGGAAGATGTTTATGACCATGCAATAAGCGAAGAGGACGAAGCAGCTTATTTCAGGCAAATGCTTGCCGCCCTCCCCTGCCGAATGTCTAAGGGAAAATTTGCCGAATACGCTGAAAAATCTCTTAGGGAATGTCCTGTTTCTTATATAGACAATTTCTATTTAAGAGAAAACCTTTATCCTTTCTCGGTTTCTTCAGGCCGTGAAGCTCTTCCGGAAATGTATGAGCTTCCCGACAGAGTTTTAGGCGAAAAATTAAATCTTCTTTCCAATGAGGAGCTTAATGACATAAACAGCGGCTTAGACGAAAAAACAGATGAAATTTTCTTCTATACAGACTGTATATCTATGCTTTACAGCGACATAAACTATATGCTTGCTCTTCTGACCTACGCCTTTGACACTGATTTTGTCACTGACGGCGATATGGTCTTAAAGGATATTTTCTATTCCGCCGCAGAGCTTTGCAAAAAGGAGAGCTTAGACGAAATAGATAAAGAACTTAGGAAGCAGACAAACGAAAAATCCGAGGATGTTATGGACAATATCGACAATAACATTTCCGAAGCGGTAGAAGCCGTAACCAAATATTTTAAGTCCCTCAAAAACAAAAATGAAGCGGACAGTTCCATAGTGAGCGCAGCCGCCGTTTTAAAAGAGGCCAATGAATTATATTCAGCGGAAGCCTATGATGAAGCCTGCCGACCGGGCCGGGAAAAATATTACAAGAGTAATGAAGAAATTTCGGCGGCTGAAACAGCGAAAATTTTCGCCTCCGAATTTGAGGCCGCTATGGCTGATTTTCCGCCGATAATCAAAAAAGCCCTCCGAAAGGAAGCCTTCTCCCTCCTGCCCTGCCCCTATTCCTATGATGAATTTGAGGACTATGTAAGCTCCGTACTTGAACAGTATTACCAAACTCCCGGATACAAAAAAGTCATAGGCGGCCTTTCTATAGTTCTCAATACTTACGGAAGAGAATATTTTGAACAGCTTCACGGCCACGAACATCATCACCACGACCACAACTGTGACTGCGGCTGTGACCATCATCACCACAGTCACCACCTATAAAAATTAAAAAATCTATTAAAGTTTTTTATGACTTGAAATCTTGTCCTATATGTAACACCTTTTTCACGGCTATTAATCGAGCAGAGGGATTTTCTTCCTCCTCCCACACCACCGTGTATCAGACTGTCTAACAATAATTGTGGTAAGAAGAAATTTAGAGTTAATGCGGCTTATAAATTCAATCAAGCCTGATCACGGAACAATAGCCGGATTTGTTAACAGTTCGTCGGCAACTACGCCTCGGTGGACTTTCACCACAGAGCATTGGCATGCCCGTCATACATAAAAAACAGCCTTTCCGTTTGTTTGAAAAGACTGTCATGATTTCATTTATTAGATTTTTTAAAAATTATCCATCAACAAGCCTGCGATATTTGGGATAGTCGCTTTCGGGGATTTCAACCAGCTTCATAGCTTGGTCAATGCCAATCCCCAAATTTTTCATTAATTTCTTAAGTGTTCCTACAAGAGTTTCTTCGCTGCCTTCACGATAAATAGTTTTCGCTTTGTATTCGAGTACAGTTCCTCCCATAACAGATTCCACTCCTTTCATAGCTTTTTCATAGTTTGACATAAGACTTTTAACCACTTTATTTGCCATTTCCAAAATAGTTGTGCGGTTATAAGCACTCAGCTTTCCCTGTTCTGTTAATGTGTCTAAATGCTCTACAATTTGTTTGTATTTGCCTATTAATGTGTTTAACTTGTCCTCATTTGTGTTGAGTTCGTCAAGCTACTGCTTACTGCTGTAATTGAAGATGTAAAATGGGATCAAAAACAGCAAATTCTTTTCAAAAATATCCTCTAATTCATATTTTCTGACTTTCATTACAAGAACGTCAAAGGCTGCGCTTCCGCCGGGGGTATTAATTATGATTTGCATTTTATCCGGTGTGGATTTATTGCAGCGGAGAAAAAGTATAGCTGAATTAGGAATTGTTACCTCTAAGACATTCTTCACAATTTCGCTTTCATCCAAAGCAATTTGAGTTGCATATTCAAATATTCTGACAAGCATGCTATCGTCGGGAGTGCTTTGACATTCAAACAAATATTTCTTTGGCTTTTCTCCCATTACAGTAAAGCTTAAATCCGTAATTCTTTTATCTTCCTCGCCGCCTTGTTTATTCAAAAAATGCTCGTTTTGGGAGAAAACGATTTCCTCATTTCCTGTGTAATTCTCACCGAAAACCTCATTGAGAACAGGAAGAACAAGCGGCTTGCAATCATTTATAAGTGTCTT
>JAJQFB010000095.1 GCA_021201395.1 Clostridiales bacterium
GATTTATTGTATTTTGAAGATATATAGCCCCTTATTTTAACGGCACAGTTGTAGTCTTTGCCGTAGGAGGCTTTTATGCTCTCTCTCAGGCTGTTGTCCTCATCATCGGAAGCCATCTTGTTTTTAAAAAGCCTCTGGCCGAAAAATTTCATATGGGTTATAAAACGGCTATAGTCAAGCCCCTCCACATCAAATTTTTTGTTATAATATTTCTCGGCAATTTTGACGACCGCCTGCATAAGCTCCGTTATATTAACCATATTGCTCATATCCGTGTCAAGTTCGGCATTCACAATATGAAGAGCAATAAAACCGGCCTCGTCCAAAAGCAGACTCTCCCCAAGCTTTTCCTCTATAATTTTTATTGCCCTCTTTCCTATTTCATATTCCACGGGATAAAAATTCATAATCTCATGAAGCAGGGCATTTCTGTAAACGAGGTTTTGACGGTTTCTGTCTATGGCAAAGCTGATATGATCCGTCAAGGTTATCTGAATGTTTTTGTTAAGCTTTTTTCCGATGGTGTCCTCGGCTATATTTATTATTTCAGAACACACCTCAATATATTCAACGGGAATTTCGCTGAAAAGCTGTTCAAGCTTCCCCGTTCCCTTGTTGTCGTCCATACGGTAAACCTGTTCCACCTTGTCCTCGGGGACAAGGCCGCCGGGCTTTTTCTTAAAGCCGATTCCAAGCCCTCTGATTATAATTTCCCGGCCTTTTTATCGGTTGAACAAACTATATTATTATTTATTATTTTCGTTATTCTGTAATTATACATTTTTATCGTCCTCCAAAAAAAACCGCAGACCGCCTTAAAAAGAAAAAAAATAGACCATTTTGTAAAAATAAACCCATGACCTAAGCTATTTTTGTTTACAAACGGCCTTGCCCGCATTATCGGTCACAATCCAAATCCAAAGAGAAAACCTATGCCTCAAAAGATTTACATATTAAATTATTATACTCGGAATTAACACTTTCTCACATTCCTATTCACAATATTCACAAATAAATTATATATACAACCCCACGGCGGCCTTTGTCAATAGCCATTTTCACTTTCGTATATTTTAACAATATATAGCCTGTCTTTTTAGGCACTTTATACAAAACACCTTTCCGCAAAATTAAAATATCTACGCCAAACAAAAAACACTCCAACCCGAAACGCATATCTTTCGGATTCCCGTCTTTGGGAGTTAACACCGGAATTTTTGGAGGCAAAATCAAAATGAGAAGTTAGTTTTCCCTTAAAAAACGGGGGTTCTGTATTGCAGAAAAACTTGACATAATTTATTTTTTGATAACGCATATATGGTATTAATAGTGTTATTAATTATAATAGGGTTATATTGGATTATTATGTTAAAAACATATGTTTTTTATCATATATATAAGCTACAATGTCGTAAAAATCTATTGATTAGTATTTTTTCTTTTAATTAGCACCATTTTTAATGTTTACTCACAAAATCAGGTAATTATACAACCTCTGAGCTGCCTTTGTCAGTAGCCATTTTTGCTTTCGTACATTTTAACACTATAAAGCCTGTCTTTTTAGGCACTTTATACAAAACACCTTTCCGCAAAATTAAAGCATTTACGTCAAACAAAAACACTCCAACTCGAAACACATATCTTTCGGATTGGAATGTTCTTTTTTGTTTTAATTTTTACAGCTTTTTCTGTATTTTCCGATGTTTTACTGCTCCATCTGCTTCCCCAAAAACATGGCCGCCGTCTCCACAAGCTTCCCCTCTGCTTCGCCCATCTTGTCCTCTTCAGACAGCATAACAACCGCCCCCAAAACGTCGCCCTCGCTTATAATAGGTGTAATAAGCTCATACTTATATCCGCTTTCCTCATCGTCCTCCAAAATAGGCACAAACCCTGCCTCTTCCCTATTTGCGGAAAAGGTATTCCTGCGGTTTATAACCTCCTCAAGCTCGCCGCTTATCTGCTTTTCCATAAGCTCTTTCTTGAGTCCACCCGAAACCGCAATAATATGGTCCTTGTCCACAATACAGGTAATATGCCCCGCGTTCTGAGCTAAGCTCTCCGCATACTCCTTAGCAAAATTCCCCAGCCCCCCAATGGGTGAATACTTCTTCAAAATAATCTCCCCCTCACGATCCGTAAAAATCTCCAAGGGGTCGCCCTCTCTTATTCTCAGTGTACGTCTGATTTCCTTCGGCATAACAACTCTCCCCAAATCATCTATTCTTCTAACTATGCCTGTTGCTTTCATAGTCTGCCTCCTCTTCAAAAAAATCAAATTTCCTACAAAAAAATTAATCTGCCGAAACAGAAAAACCTTTACAAGTCTATTATTCGCTCAAAAGTTGGAATTATGCGAAACCGCTTCGGCTAATATTTGGAAGCTTTTTTATTTTTAAAAGCTGAAAATTTAAGCTGTAATAAATACCCGGCCGGTAAGCTTCGGAGCAATTCGCTTTGTCTTACCGCCGGGCATTATAAAAATCAAATTATAATTACCAAACCTTGTCAAAAAGCTTTTCGAGTATTACAGCAGCATCCCCTCTTGTTATCTGTGCTTCGGGCTCAAAGCTTCCGTCGGTTCTTCTTATTACCATATTGGCATATGCAGCAAGAGCAATGTCGCTTCTTGCCCAGTCAGCAATAGTGCCGGCGTCTGTAAATTCACTGAGGACACTTTCGTCTGCGTTGAAATAACCTAATTTGTTTGTCAGCGTTCTGGCCACAGCCGACATTATTTGAACCTTAGGTATTACAACCGTTCCCCTAAAGGTATTATCCTCATAGCCTGTAATTATATTTTCCCTCTTTGAGGAACCGGCGGAGCCGAAATACCAGTTTTCCTTTGTAACGTCTGTGAAGCCCCCGTCTGCTTCGGGATCGTCAACACCGAGTATTCTGACTGTGAGAGCGGCAATCTCCGCCCTTGTTATATAGCTCTCGGGAGAAAACTCTGTCTCGCTTGTACCCTTTATTATTCCCTTAGAAGCCAGCTTTTTTATAGCCTCTTGAACCTCAATCGGCAGCGACTTAATATCCTCAAAATCCTTTTCGTTTGTAATAACCGTAAATACGCCGCTTTCGTCAATTTTTGCCGACAGCTCCTCCGTAATGGGATTGTGCTTTCCGCCTATAACGTTTCCTTTTTCGTCTGTTACCGCCTTATAATCATCTGAGACAATGCCCGGAAATTTAACTGTCACCTTGCTTACCGTATCATGCTTGTCAAAGCTTACGGAAACAGTATTTAAACCCGTATCCTCAACCCTGAGTTCCGAAACGGAATCAGGCTCAAATTCAAAACTTACGAAAGGTGTAACTGCCTCCGCAGCATCTACATCAACAGACAAATTTTCCTTGGATATATAAACAGAGCTGCTCTTTGACGTGGAAACCCTAACCTTTTTCCTAACCGACCTAACATGAACGCCGTTTTCAGCCAAAATTTTCTCCGAACTCTCTACAACAGCCGAAACCGTCTCAGCAGCTTCTCTTACAATTTCATCGTTAATAACAATATCCCCTTCCACCTCTACGGTTGCAGCCCTTGCCGACGCTTCCTCGCATAAATAAGCCAGTTGATCCTTAGCTTTAACAGAAGATACCTCCGCTTCACTCATTCCGGAAACAACGCTGTCCACCAAATTTAAAGCACTTTCCATATCCGCAACAGAATCAAGGCGTGAAGAATCAAAGCTTAAATCCGCTTCGTTATCATCATAAATATTTTCGGCCTCTTTCGCTTCTTCCGCTTTTAGAGAATAATCTTCATTTTCGGTATAATGAATTTTCGCCTCCGTAAGAGAAGAATTATAACTGCCTATTTCAATGCTGTTCCATTCCTCTTCCGTTCCGCCGTAATATACATCTGTCATATTCAGCCACGTAAAGGCTTCTCTTCCGATACTTTTCATACTCCTCGGAATGGTTACGCTGATTAATCCCGTGCAGTTTTCAAAGGCGTTCTCGCCTATAGCGGTTACGCCCTCGGGAATTATAATATCGGTCAGACCGCTGCACTCATAAAAGGTCAGAGGTTCAATAGCCGTAATACCGTTTGAAATTGTAATATTATTTAAGCCCGTACAATATGCAAATGCACTGTTGCCGACAGAGACTACGCTGTTCGGGATTGTAATTTCCTTAAGCCCTGAACAGTAGTAAAATGCCAAATCGCCTATGGAGGTTACACTGCTCGGAATATTAACCGCAGTCAAACCCGTACAATTTTCAAAAACATAAGAGCCTATTGAGGTTATACTGTCGGGAATTGTAATATGTGTCAAGTTTGTACAGCCTACAAAGGCATAAGAGCCTATGGCGGCTGTGCCCTCGGGAATAGTATATGACTTTTTTGTTATTCCGGTCGGATAATAAATCAGCTCTGTCATATCTTTATTAAATAATACACCGTCTGAGGACGAATAAACTCCGTTGTCGCCGGAAACGCTCACACTTGTCAGCCTGTCACAGCCCACAAAGGCACCGCTGCCTATACTTTTTACACTGCTCGGAATTGTAACGGATGTAAGACTGCCGCAGTTCATAAATGCCCCGTCTCCTATGCTCTTTACACTATTCGGGATAGTTATATTCACCAAACCTGTACAGTAAAAGAACGCATTGTCACCAATATCGGTTATACTGTTAGGTATTGTAATATCCGTCAGGCTGCTGCAGCGGTAAAACGCATTACTGCCTATACTCTTTACGCTGTCCGGAATTGAAACAGAGGCAACGCCCGTACAGTTTTCAAAAGCATAAGAGCCTATAGAGGTCACACCCTTTTCAGTCACCACAGATTTTTTGCCGTAGCGGTAGCTGCTCCAAGGCGCATAGCCGTCGGAGGAATTATAATAGTCATACATCTCCCCTATTCCGCTGATTGTCAAAACCCCATCCTCTGTCAGCGTCCAAGTCAGATTGTTGCCGCAGGTGCCGTTTATAATAACACCTCCGCTCGTATTGATGCCTGACGCCGCTGCATTAAGCCCGGACAAATTGCCGAATATCAACAGCAGCCCCATCAGCAGCGCAAACCTTTTTTTCATTATCTTTTTCATAGTTCCGTCTCCTAATCTTTCGTAAAATAAAATATTATTACCAAACCTTGTCAAACAATTTTTCGAGTATAACAGCGGCATCGCCCCTTGTCATTTCCATATTGGGCTCAAAGCTTCCGTCGGTTCTTCTGATTACCATATTGGCATAAGCCGCCAAAGCCACGTCGCTTCTTGCCCAACTTGCTATTGTGTCAACGTCTGTAAATTCATTTAACACGCTTTCACTTGCGCTGTAGTACCCCAGTCTGTTTGTGAGAACTCTTGCGGTAACTGAGGTTATCTGTACTTTTGGTATTACAACTGTTCCTCTGAATGTATTGTCCTCATAACCGACAATTATGTTTTCTCTTTTAGAGGAGCCTGCAGAACCGAAATACCAGTTTTCCTTTGTAACATCGCTGAAATCACCGTCGGCGTTGGGGTCGTCAACGTCAAGGATTCTGACTATAAGGGCGGCGATTTCAGCTCTTGTAATGGGGCTGTCGGGAGAAAACTCCGTCTCGCTTGTGCCTTTGATTATTCCCTTTGAAGCCAGTTTTTTGATTGCGTTCTGTACTTCTGCGGGCTGTGATTTAATGTCGGAAAAATCCTTTTCATTCGTAACAACAGTAAACACACCGC
This sequence comes from Clostridiales bacterium, assembly GCA_021201395.1. Taxonomy (GTDB): domain Bacteria; phylum Bacillota; class Clostridia; order Lachnospirales; family CAG-274; genus JAJQCI01. Next base: position 5,685 of record JAJQFB010000095.1, read on the forward strand.
TTTCGTCAATCTTCGCCGACAGCTCATCGGTTATGGGGTTATATTTTCCGCCGATAACGTTTCCGTCCTCATCTACAACGGCCTTGTAACCGTCAGAGGTAACATTGGGGAATTTAACCGTAACCTTGCTTGTTGAATCGTTTTTATTGAAGCTTACCGAAATCTTGTTAGTTTCCTCGCTGTCAACAGTCAACTCCGAAACAGAATCCGGCTCAAACTCGAAGCTGCCGAAAGGTGTAACCGCCTCAACAACATCTACATCTGCCGTAATATTTTCCTTTGAAATTGAAACGGAACTGCTCTTAGATGCAGAATATCTTACCTTGCTTCTGACGGACTTAACACTTACGTTGTTGCTGCTTATAACGCTTTCTGCACTGTCTACAACTGCTGAAACCGTACTCAAGGCTTTTTCTGTGTTCTTTTGATCAATAACAATGTCGTCCTTAACCTGAACAGCAGCCGCTCTCGCCGCCGCTTCTTCTGCCAAATAAGCTAACTGATCCTTAGCCTTAACAGACCCAATCTCCGCCGAACTCATTCCCGAAACAACGCTTTCCACCAAAGCATTTGCACTGTTGCTGTCAGTTACACCATCAAGCAAAGCCGAATCAAAGTCCAAATTCACCTCGCCTAATGCCGAATAATCATTTATCAGTGAGGAAAGCTTAATATTTTTTATGTCACCTTGTGAAAGCTTGCCTATAACATCTAAATTGTCCATTGAATTGTCAATCGCGCCTTCAACATAATATAAATATCCGTTTGCGGCACACAAATAACTTATTGTATCTTCATTAACGTTAAGTGTTCCCAGTTCAATATTTCCGCTGTTTGAACATGAATTTATAATTACACTTGATAAGTCATCTTCATTTGCGGCAAAGCTGTATTCCGGTGTATTTCCATATGACCAACTGTAATAATCTGAGATATTGTCTACACCGTCAAGATAAATAAAACCGTGTCCCATTCCGAAAGTGTTGTAAAGACTTGATATTGAATCATAATCTATTTCAATTGCAGTTTGAGAATTAAAGCTTTTATGATAATAGATGTCATCTTCTTTATAATAATAGCCCTCTTTATCAAAAGCAACTATTCCATCATCTGTCCAGTCAACCATAACTGTTTGATTTGAACCATCTAAATCAGCCTGCATTATTCTTCCCTTAGCTATGTAATTTTCATTTACGTTTCCGTTTTCATCATATTTATTGTCAAATGATTCTTCTGCAAAATGGATTTTATTGTCAAATGCTATAGCGCAACCTACATAATTTTCACATATATGGTTTAAATTATCACCGTTATAATCTGCACAGCATAAGTCTCTTCCATTTTCAGATCCATATGGACATTTTGCAAAATATACCTTTCCTCCATATGTATATATACAGTCATAGCCATAGCCCATACCTGTTTTTGTTACAACAGATTTTACGGAATTGTCGGCTATATCCAAAACCTTTAAAATTGTATTAACTTTATATTCGCCATTTTCATCGGTTTCATCATATCGGTTATATTCATTAAACCATATATATCGGTTATCAAACATTATTGCATCATTTATTGCCGTACTTTCAGCACCTGAAGTGATCGTGAAAATAATACTGCCGCTGCCGTTTTCAATGTTATATTTATAAATTTCACTGTCCTGAGCAACATATATATATTCTCCGTCTGTCATGGCTGATGTATAACGTATAGCAACATCGGCCAAAACAAAGCTGTTTATTAAAATACAAAGTGCAATTAAAAGTGCCGTAAATCTGAAAACTTTTTTCATAGGTTTTTCTCCTTTCGATAAAATATTTTACTCAACTGCCCAGACAACATCGTTTACCGGGTCGGTTATATAAACCTTGCCGCCGTAGGCTGCTATTTCCATAAGGTAGCTGGGGGCAATTTCTGCTTCGCTTGCCTTGCCCTCGGCTGTTTGGGGCTTAAGCTCCGTTGAAATTTTGCCTGCTAAGGTTTCGGAGTAAAGGGCCACGCCGCCGCTGTTTACTTCAGCTCTTCTTAAAAGGTTGTAGTCCATTACATAAAGGGAACTGTCCTTATAAAAAAGGCTTCTGGGTTCAAAAAACATGGGGCCTGTTCCGTCAACGAATCTTGTGTTATCATCAACACCGGCAAAAAGCTTCATCTCATTGCTTGAAGTGTTGTAATAATATATAGAACCTCTTACGGCATTGCCCAAATAAATATTGTCGCTGCTGTCAACGGCCATACAGCTGAAACCGTCATCAATTGTTGCTATAAAGTCCATATCCGTTCCGTTAAATTTGGCAAGATAGGTTTTGGCCGTTCCGGCATTATAGACAATGGCGTAAATATTGCCCTTGCTGTCAATATCGAAGTCGCTTATTTTACTGTAAACCGCTTCTGTTATGTAAAGCCCCTCGGCTGCTCCGTCAACAAGCTTAACAAGCCCGTAAAACTTCTCTCCGCCTTCGTCCTCAAAGGCGTTTGTTGTAAAATAAACCTCGTCCTTATAACATCTGACAATATCCGAAGTAATATAGCCCGGCTCAAACTCCACCGTTTCGCTGCTTCCTCCGCTTATCTTCCTTATGGCTCCCGAATCGGAAATGTAGATTGTTCCGTCATCGGCTATGTCCATACTTTCGGGGGACAGAAACTCCATTTTGTCAACAGTGCTGTCATATCTCTTTCTGCCGCCGTTTCCGGCAAATCTGCTCAAAGTCAGGCTTCCCGAATATTTTATTGTAGTGTCGTAAACAATAATAACAGTCCTCGTGTTTGCATCCCAGACTACAGTAGCCCCGAAAGCCTCCGCCATAGCCCTGAGGGGAATATATGTGGCTCCCTCAATTATTCTCGGCGGCATATCGCAGTCCAAAACAGTGGTGGTACCCTCTGACGTCCTTTTCTGCCGTGAAATCTTGTTGTTGCCAATCTGCATACCCACAATAGTGGTGTCGTTTCTTATATTGATAGTCTGAGAAGCCGCAATCCAGAAAACCTCGCAGTCCATAGCCTCACAAACAGGCCTCAAAGGCACAAAGGTCGTCCCCTCTATAATAACAGGCCTGCTCTCCGACTCCACCTCCTGATTATTTACAAGAATTGTTATTTCGCTGTCGGCAGCAAAAACAAAACCGCTTATAAAAAAACATATTAATATCGTTAAAGATAAATTTTTTATTCCTTTCATTGTTTTCACCTCAGTTTATTTTTTAAATTTATCAATCGAAACCTATAAACAATTCCGGAGCTTCTATGCTGTCCGATGAATTACCGGCGGAGCCCGGACTGTCCTCTGTTGAGCTTGAGCTGCCGGAGTCTGATGAGCTGCTTGAGGAATCGGAGCCGCTGTAGTCCGATGAGCTGTCTGTTGAGCCGGAGCTGCTATGGTCTGTTGAACCGCCTGATGATGAGCCGGAGCTGCTATAGTCATAACCGCTGTTAGAACCGCTGCTGCAGCTTGAGGAGCCGCCGCTGTAGCTTGAGGAACCGCCGGTTTGCGTTTGAGCCGCCGTTGCTACTTGCGCGGGGGCTTCGGTCACTGCTTCTGTAGTTGCTTCCGTTGCTGCTTCCGTTGTGGTTTCGGTTGTAGCTTCGGTTGTTGCTTCCGTTGTGGTTTCGGCCATTGTTTCCTCTGTGGTAATCTCCTTATCACTGTCAGCTGAGCCCTTAAAGAGGCTTGCCAAAACAAAAATAACTATAACAACTGCCGCTACTGCTCCTATGGCTATAAAAAGCTTATTCAGACCTCTGTCTTTTGAAAGCACATCGGAAGCAACAATTTTTTCAGAGGACTTTTGAGGTTTATTTTTTGGTTTCAGAACTTCGGACTTCGGCGGCTCCGCTTTCTCGGCAAAGTCCTTGGGAAGCTCCGTCATAAGCTGAGTTTCTTCGTTTTCAAGCCTATACTGTGTGTTTTGCAGAGTGGCGGTATAGTCCTCCTCTGTCTTAACGTACTTCACGCTTTTCTGCTCCGCCTTATCACCCTGAGGATAAATCATTTTCTTCTCTGCATCGTCGTAAAGAATCGCCTCAAGCTCCATTCTCATTAGAAGCGGGCTGTTATATCTGTCCTCAGGCTTAAAAGCGCAGGCCTTAAGAACAATCTCCGCCAGTCTGCCGTCAGCGTTTACGGGCTTTTCTATTTCCTCTCCCCTCATTCTTCTGACAAGGGCCGTTTCCCTGTCGGCATGGCTTATAACAGCCGGATAAGAGGGCATAAAGGGTACCCTGTTGTTGTTTAAAAGCCTGTACATAACTATTCCAAGAGAATATATGTCAACGGTGGAGCCGTAGGCCTCCCCCTTATAGACCTCAGGGGCAATATATGTAAAGGTTCCCTTTTTGGAAAGACCGGCCACGGTTTTTTCAACCTGTCTCGCTATGCCGAAGTCCCCTAATTTAAAGGCTCCGCTTTCCGAAACAAATATATTTTCCGGCTTAATGTCCCTGTGGACAATACAATGTCATTTATTTAATTTAAGGGGCAATTTTTCAATTAAGGGTGTAACCA
>JAJQFB010000090.1 GCA_021201395.1 Clostridiales bacterium
GCACTTTCATCACTATTTGTGCCGGCGTGTGCGGCGGAATGGAGATTATTATGAACGTTAAAGAAATTCTCTCTGTCCTCGATGAGGTTTTCCCCACCGAGGACAAATGTTATCTTCACTATGAAACCCCCTGGCAGCTTCTCTTTGCCACAATCCTGTCCGCCCAGTGTACAGACGACAGGGTGAATACGGTTACAAAGACGCTTTTCAAAAAATACACAAGTCTTGAGGACTTTGCCGAAGCGGACATTAAAGAGCTTGAAAACGACATAAAATCAACGGGCTTTTATCACAACAAGGCCAAAAACATAAAAGCCGCCGCAAAACAGCTCCTTGAGAAATACGGCGGAGAAATGCCCTCCGAGGTGGAAAAGCTTACGGCTCTTCCCGGAGTGGGCAGGAAAACGGCCAACGTAGTCAGAAGCCACATTTTCAACCTGCCCAGCATAGTGGTAGACACCCACGTAAAAAGAATAAGCAAAAAATGGGGCTTTACGGAAAGCGACGACCCTGTTAAAATAGAATTTGAGCTTATGAAGCTTCTTCCCGAAGAACACTGGATAAGATACAACACACAGGTTATAGCCTTAGGCAGGTCAGTCTGCAAGGCAAGAAAGCCGGACTGCAAGGTTTGCCCTTTCGGAAAATACTGCCCCGGCAAAACCGTATAACTGTATAGGAGAGCGGAAAAATGGCTAAACACACAGAAAAACAGACAAAGACAAACGCAATGAGAATTTTGGACAGGGAAAAAATAAAATATGAAGTCCGTACCTATGAATACGATGAGGCGGATTTGTCGGGAACCTCCGCCGCTGCCAAGTTAGGTACAGACCCCGGCCGCCTTTTTAAGACCCTTGTCTTAAGAGGTGAAAAAAGAGGCATAGTGGTCTGCATTATACCCGTAAACCGTGAAATAAATCTAAAGGCCTTTGCCGCCCGAATTAAAGACAAAAGAACGGAAATGATTCACGTAAAGGAGTTTTTAGGTCTGACAGACTATATAAGGGGCGGCTGCTCTCCCATAGGTATGAAAAAGCAGTATCCCACATTTATAGAGGCCTCCTGTCTTAATTATGAAACAATAGGCGTCAGCGGAGGCCAAAGGGGCGTTCAGATTATGCTCGCCCCCAAAGACCTTATAAAAGCCGCCAAAGCCGAAATTGCAGAAAACATAGTTATTTAAGATTTTTATAGTGACTGGAACAGAATATTTTAAGCGGTACAGCCTGAGGCTCTGTTATTTGGAATATTTTAGCCGTATAATAGGCATCGTAAAGGGCGTCGTGAAAGTGTTCGTCCGCCTTAATTTCAAGGGCTTCTATGGCTCTTTTAAGGCTTATCTGCTGGCCTGCTTCCTTATTTAAAAGGCGGCTTATATAGGGCTGAATATTTATATATTTCAAAATAAGGGGTTCCGAATTAAGCTTATAAAAGCTTATGTTTTCGTAAAGCACGGGCAGGTCAGAATCGCCCCAAACCACAAAGACAGCCTCCTCTCCGCCCAAAAAATTTCTAAATTTCCTGAAATTGGTTTTAAAACTGCCTGCGTCTTTAAAGTCCTCTGTTTTCATATTTATAACGTCGGTTATAAAGGGGTTCAGCCTCGGATAAATAACAGGCTTTATATAGGCGTTAAACCTGTCTTTAATTTCTCTGTTTTCGTCCATTTTTACGGCTCCGATTTGTATAATCTCGTGACGGCAGGCGTTGTTTGTCTTTATCTGCTCCCCTCTTTCAAAATCAAAGGCTCCGTTAAATTCAAGATCAAGTGAAATGTAATTCATAGCTCACCTCATATATCCCTGTAATACCGTATCTCTTACAATATCCGCAAAAGCGTTCGACGCCTTTGACCTGTGAGAGTTCTTTTTGTATGCAATAACCATTTTCCACGTCAAAGGCGGATTTCCTATGGTAAAAAACTTAGGCCTGCTGTTGCCCGTTGTATAGCCCATAGCGGAACGGGGAACGAAACAGAAGCCCAGACCCGAGGCACAAAGCCTTAAGGAGGTCTCTATGCTTCTTGTTTCAAGAATTATCTTGGGCTTAATAGAGCTTTTCGTAAACACATAGACTGAAACCTGTCTGAGCCTCTGCTCCTGCTTAAGAAGAATAAAGGGCTTATCGTTTAATTCGCTCATCTTAACCTCAGGGTATACCGCCGTAGAGGGCTTGGCGGGAACCAAAAAATCACTCGGCGCCGCCAAATATATCTCTTCCTCGTAAAAGGGCTCATACTCAATCTCATAGGGAGATTTTTCAATAGGCATATTCATAAGGCAGAGATCAACCATACCCTTTCCCAAAAGTGTTTCAAGCTCCGCCGAGGTTCCCTCGGAAATTTTAATTTCTATTCCGGGATATTTATTCTTAAAAATAGGCAGTATTGTAGGAAGATAATAATTAGCCTTAGAGGGAGTAAGCCCTATCTTGAGAAAGCCCGTCTTTAAATCCTCTATGTCCTCAAGCTTATTCATCATTTCAGACTGGAGAGCCTTTATTTTAAGAATTGTTTCAAGATAAATTTCCCCTGCATATGTCAGTGTAAGGGGGGATGTGCTTCTGTCAAAAAGGGTTGTGCCCAAAGATGTTTCAAGCCTGTTTATGTACTGGCTCAGAGAGGGTTGGGAAATATACAAAAGCTTGGCCGCCTTTGATATGCTCTTTTCTTCCGCAACCTTTACAAAATAGTCAAATTGTCTGTTATCCATAAATTCACCCCGTATGTATGGAAACGGTGATTAATCAACCCGCCGTCCCCATAGGAAAAAAGTTATAACTGTTATAAAAAAAATAATCCTTGAATATTTTTATATTTATAGTACAATAAAATTGAGTAAATTTCAACTGTTTTATAGAAGATTTTTAAGAATTTTTGGAGGTATATAAATGGATACACCCGGAAAAATCGAAGAACTGCTAAATATTAAAGCGGCAGCCCCCACAACCGCAAGGCTCCGTCTGGAAATGCTCTTTGACGAGAGCAGCTTCGTAGAGCTTGAGGGCTTTACAAAGGGCGCCAACGTAATAACGGGCTACGGCTCTGTAAACGGCAAGCTCTGCTTTGCCTATTCCCAAGACGGCCCCGTAAACAAAAAGCACGCAAACAAGATAGCCAATGTATACGACAAGGCCATAAATATGGGGGCTCCCATAGTAGGTATTTTGGACTCAACGGGCATAGAAATAAAGGACGGCCAAAAGGCCCTTGAAGCCTATGGCATTCTCTTCCAAAAAATAGCCAGCGCCAGCGGCCTTGTGCCCCAGATTGCCATTGTTTTGGGCAAGTGTCTCGGAACGGCGGCCTATATCCCCATGCTTTCGGATATAAGAATAATGAAGGACGAAAACTCAAATATGTTCTTAAAAAGCCCTGCTGCTTTAAAGGGTGCGGACGAAATTGCCTTAAACTATGACGATTTCTGCTCCGGCGAAGCCCACGCCACAAAAACCGGCCTTGTACACAGAAGCTACAAAACCGAGAAGGACTGTTTAGAAGCCGCAAGACACCTTGTAGACCTTCTCCCCTCAAATAATGTGGATATGGCCTATTCCCCCACAAACGCAGACCTTAACAGAGAGGACGAGGCTCTCAACTCTGTAATTACGGATTACGACTCCCCTATCGATATGCACTATATAATAAGCAGTCTTTCCGATGACTACACATATTTTGAAATTCAGCCCCGTTACGGCAAGGAAATGATTTGCGCTTTCCTGAAAATAAACGGCTATACCATAGGCGTTATGGCAAATAACGGCCCTATGGGCATAAGCGGAACCCACAAGGCCAACAGGTTTGTAAAGCTCTGCGACGCTTTTAACATTCCCCTTGTAAGCCTTACTGACATAAAGGAATATGAAAAAATAAACATTACAGACCAGAATAATCTTATGATACAGTCCTCACAGCTTCTTGCAAAGCTTGCGGAAAGCTCTATTCCCCGTGTAAACGTAGTCATAAGAAACGGCATAGGCTCCGGCTTTATGCTTATGAATTCAAAATATATAGGGGCGGATATTGTCCTTGCCTGGCCTACGGCGGAAATTTCCTTTCTCAACAGAACGGGTTATGTAAAAATTATGCACAAATATACGGACAAAACCTATGACGAGGCCTGCTCCGCCTACCGTTCCGCCGAGGACGGCTATATTGACGATATTATAATCCCCTCGGCTACAAGAAAACGTGTTATAGCCGCCTTGGAGATGCTCTATACAAAGAGAGTGCAGACCGTAGCCAAAAAACACGGCAGTATGTAACAGGCAGGTGAAAATATGAATATGACACTTTTATCCGTTTCAACGGAAAGCTTTACCTTCTTCGACGGCATAGTCGTCGCCGCAACAGGCATACTTACGGTTTTGCTTATACTTTTTCTTATTTCCGTATGTATATCCATTGCCGCAAGAATAATATATTTCTTTGAACATAAGGGCGAAAGACAGATTATCCGCAAAAAGAAAACCCTGGCGGATACCGTTTCTTATCAAACCGCACCCCAGCCCGTCAACACCGTTGAACAACCGCCCGTACAGGAGGATTATGAGCTTGCAGCGGCCATAACGGCAGCCATAGCCGCAAGCCTTAACGTATCCCCCGACAAACTGGTAGTAAGAAGCTTCAGACGCCCCCAAAACTGGCAGACAGAAGCAATTCAGGAACAGGTTTACCATAACTTATAAAGCATAAAAGGCTAAAAAAACTTAAACAGCAAAAATCAGGAGGCAGTATATATGATTAACAATCCAAGAAATCCGGCATTAAAAACCTTTAGAGTAACCGTAAACGGCACACCATATGAAGTAACCGTAGAGGAAATTGACAGCACTCAGGCTTCTGTTCATACGGCTCCCACAGCCCAAACGGCTCCTGCGGCTCCGAACCCCGCCCCGGCTCCTACACCGGCAGCAGCTCCTGCTCCCGCCCCGGTTTCGTCAGCCCCGGCAAGCGGAACCCCTGTTAAGGCTCCTATGCCCGGCACGATTTTGGACGTAAAGGTTTCAAACGGCGAAAAGGTAAACCAAAATCAGGTTGTAATAATACTTGAGGCTATGAAAATGGAAAACGAAATTGTAACCCCCGTAGGCGGAACAGTCACCTCCGTTGCGGTTTCAAAGGGTCAGTCAGTAAACACAGATGATATTCTTATAACCGTTGCATAAGAAACGGAGGTAATTTATATGTCATTTATATCAAGACTTATAGAGATTTTCTCCGGTCTGCTTCAGGATTCGGGCTTTCTCCTGTTTTTTGAGGGGGACGGCTACAAATATATAATTATGATCTGCGTGGCGATTTTCTTTATGTATCTCGCCATAGCCAAAAAATATGAGCCTCTCCTTCTCCTGCCCATAGCTTTCGGTATGCTTCTTGCAAATCTGCCGGGAGCAGGGCTTATGGCGGAGCCTGCCGATGATGCAGTAGGCGGTCTTTTGTATTACATCTATCAGGGCGATGAGCTTGGAATCTTCCCTCCCCTTATTTTCTTAGGCGTAGGCGTTATGACAGACTTCGGCCCCCTTATAGCTAACCCCAAAAGCCTTATTTTGGGAGCGGCGGCTCAGCTCGGCATATTCGTAGCCTTTTTAGGCGCCCTCGCTCTGGGCATGACCCCCCGGGAGGCGGCCTCGGTAGGTATAATCGGCGGAGCGGACGGCCCCACGGCAATCTATACCGCAACAAAGCTTGCTCCCCATATCCTCAGTACGGTAGCCGTTGCGGCTTATTCATATATGGCGCTGATACCCATAATTCAGCCCCCCGTTATGAAGCTTCTGACCACCAAAAAGGAAAGAGCCATTAAAATGGAGCAGCTCCGCCCCGTTTCAAAAACGGAAAAAATAATCTTCCCCGTTATGGTTTCTATTTTGGTTATACTTATTCTCCCCTCAACGGCATCTCTTATAGGTATGCTTATGCTGGGCAACCTTTTAAAGGTCTGCGGAGTTACGGAAAAAATAGCAAACCACGCTTCGGAAGCCCTTATGTATATTTTAAGTCTCTTTATAGGTGTTTCCGTAGGCGCAACCACAAACGCGGCCACCTTCTTAACCCTCGCCACCCTTAAAATAGTGGCTCTCGGCCTCTTTGCTTTCATAGTTTCAACGGCAGGCGGCGTTCTTTTGGGAAAGATAATGTGTAAGGCCACAGGCGGAAAGATAAATCCCCTTATAGGTGCGGCAGGCGTTTCGGCCGTTCCAATGGCGGCAAGAGTAGCCCAAAACGTAGGCAAGGAGGAAAACCCCAACAACTATCTCCTTATGCACGCAATGGGTCCCAACGTGGCCGGAGTTATAGGCTCCGCCGTAGCCTCGGGAATATTCCTGACAATTTTTAAGTGATTCTTTGAAGTAATTCTCGCAGGAGATATTATTTATGGAAATTTTTGGGGAAAATTCCTTTAAACTCCCTGCCATAAACCGGAGCTCAGCCCGCAAGGCTCCCCTTTTAAGGGGAGCTGTCACCGTCGGAAGCTGATAAATTACAGCTTGTATTCATTGATTAACGGAAGTAATTGCATTATTATATTACAACGGTGACTGAGGGGTACTGAAAATTTGCACGCCCGACAATTAAACAGAGGATAATTATTAACAGGAGGCAATATATGAGCAAAAAAATAAAAATCTGCGACTGCACTCTCCGTGACGGTCAGCAGTCACTTATAGCAACACGTCTTTCCACAAAGGATATGCTGCCCATAGTAAGCGAAATGGACAAGGTTGGCTTCGGCGCAATGGAGGTCTGGGGCGGTGCAACCTTTGACGCCTGTTTAAGATATTTAAGCGAGGATCCTTGGGAAAGATTAAGACAAATCCGCAAGGCAGCCCCCAAAACAAAGCTCCAGATGCTTCTTAGGGGTCAAAACATATTAGGCTACAGGAATTACGCCGACGATGTTGTTGAAATGTTCGTAAGAAAGAGCATAGAAAACGGCATAGACATAATAAGAATTTTCGATACCTTAAACGATGCAAGAAACCTTGAAACGGCGGTAAAGGCCTGCAAAAAGGAAAAAGGCCATGTCCAGCTTGCAATTTCCTACACACTGAGCGATGTCCACACGGAAAGTTACTTTGTTAAGCTTGCGAAGCAGTTCAGAGACATAGGCGCAGACTCCATCTGTATAAAGGATATGGCCGGGCTTCTTCTGCCTGCCCCTGCTTACAATCTGGTTAAAGCCATAAAGGAGGAGGTTAAGCTCCCCTTAGAGATTCACAGCCACTACACAAGCGGCGTGGCCTCAATGACCTATTTAAAGGCCATAGAAGCCGGAGCCGACATAATCGACACGGATATGAGTCCATTCTCAATGGGCACCTCACAGCCTGCCACAGAGGTTATGAACGCCGCCCTAAAGGGTACAAAATACGACCCTGAGCTTGACGAACACCTTTTAAAATCCATAGGGGACTACTTTGTTCCCATAAGGGAAAAAGCCCTTGAAAGCGGCCTTTTAAGCACAAAGGTTCTCTCGGTGGATATAGCCACCCTCCTCTATCAGGTTCCCGGCGGTATGCTCTCAAATCTCGTTTCACAGCTTAAAACCGCCAACGCAGAGGACAAATACAGAGAGGTTTTAGAGGAGGTTCCCAGAGTAAGAGCGGACTTAGGCTATCCGCCCCTCGTTACCCCCTCAAGCCAAATAGTAGGCACTCAGGCGGTCTTAAACGTTCTTATGGGTCAGCGTTATAAAATGACCCCCAAAGAAACGAAAGACCTTGTAAGAGGTATGTACGGCAAGACCCCCGTTCCTATTTCAAAGGAAATAAGAAAGAAAATAATAGGCGATGAAAAGCCCATCACCTGCCGCCCGGCGGATCTCTTAAAGCCGGAGCTCCCCGAAGCCGAGGCCAAAATAAAGGACTTCAAGGAGCAGGACGAGGACGTTTTAAGCTACGTTCTTTTCCCTCAGGTAGCCACAGACTTCTTTAAATTCCGTCAAGCCCAAAAATACGGCATAGACCCCAACTTAGCCCACGTAGAAAGCGGCGTATATCCCATATAAACCAACGACAAAAAGAGCGGCCCCGAAAAGCCGCCCTTTTTTATTCCCCTGTCGGGTAATTAATAATCCAATATAACATTAGTTGAAAATGTCTTTAAAGCTGAGGAAGCAAGTGTGCTTGATATTGTAACGCCATCGGCAATATCACCGGAGCTTTGAAACTTAACTACATCCATCTTAGGTTTTTCATAATTTTTCATTTTCATCAGCCCTCCTCTGCTTAGCTGTTTATTGCCGTACCGGTTGAATACAATGTATCTCCGTCTACTGTTGTAATATATGTATAAACATATATCGTATCACCGTTGTATGATGATATATCGCTTATAACAGCTCCGTAAACATAGCCGCCGTTGGAATCTGTGTAGCTTGTTTCACTCTCACCGAAAGTTATAGTGCTGTAAACAACAGTTGATGTATCGGTTGCGTCTGAGTTAAAGCTGCTGCTGAAATCGGTCTTGTCATCATCGGTTGTAAAGTAAATGCCTACTTCCGCCACATCATCTGTATATGTACTCGGAAGATTGCCGTAAACAAGCGGCTCATCGCTGTCCGTTGCCTTTGTGTAATAGTTAAATACATTTGCGGCAAATTTTGATTCATAGTTAGCAGGCTTCCAGTCTCCGAGGCAGTTTGTTATAATGTCATCGTTAATAACCTTTGCCAGTTCATCACTGCTGTTTGTCAAAATACCGCCCTTTGTTGAAGATGCTGCCGTTGATTCTATGGTCTTGCCATTTGATGTGTTTCCGTATTCGTAGAAATATGTTCCCGAAAGAGGATAACTTGAACTTAAAGAATCGTTCCAACCGATTGAATTAATATATCCGTTTGTTTCACAGCCTATGAAATATGCCGTTGCGTCCGTATCCCACGATCTTCCGTAATAGCCCTGCAATGATGTAGTTTCATCGGAAACCGTAATCTTGCAGTTTCTGAAAACATATGGGTATGACTTGGGCGCTGTGATATAGCCGAGAGAGCTTGTCTGACTTGTCTGAACATACCACTGTAATGTACAGTCATCGAAAACCATATAGCCTGCACCGCAGATATAGTCTACATTTCCGCCTATGGTACAATTCTTGAAATAAGCGTGATTTGTAAGCTCGCCGTTATAGCCTAATGTATCCTGTGCGGAAAGTATGGAACAGTTATATAATTCCGCATAATCTCCCTTTATACTGAGAGCGTTCGCCCTTTCCTTTTCAGAATAAGCCGTAACGTCAAGATTTTCTGTTCTGTCACTTACAGTGTAGCTTTTTGTTTCACCGGTGCTGCTTTCTGTATATGTGCCGCAAACAGCGCCGTCCTCAAGCTCTTTCGAGGTCACATAATAGTTGTATGTATTTTTAAAGGTAACGTCCTCGCCTCTGAAATAGTCGCCCGTAACTATAACAACACCACCCCAAAAAGCAGTCGCCGTACTCGACATTTCATATTTGTCCCTGAAGAGCGTTTCACTGTAATAGCCGTTTGAATCAACAGAATAATATTTATTTGCTATGCCGTAATACCAGTTGATTTCGTGGCCGTTGCCGTTTATCGTAACATAGTCCGTGTCAACCAAAACCCGCTCCTGACAGTCAGCCGTAAAGTTAATTGTAACCCTGTAATCCTCGCTTGACTCTCTCTCCATAGCCTTAACAGCCGCTATAGCCTCCGTCACCGTGTCATAATCGCCGGGCACGCTTATTGAACTTGTATATTCGACTGTTGTTGGCGTTGTGGAAATTACTACAGTATTTATATAAGCCGACTGACTGCCGCTTGCAACATTTCCGACAGCGGTCACTTCAATCGTAACATATTCGTCCCCTGAAACTGTGTAATATGTAGCTGTAAGGGAAGTCCCGCTGTCCGCTGCTGTGCCGCTTTCGCTGCTGCCGGTTATGGTAAACTCACCGTCATAATAGCCTGTAACAACAACTGTCTTTCCCGATGAAACAGGCACCTTGATAGTCGCCCCTACTCCGCCTGAAACCGTACTGCTGCTGTGCGCCGAAAAGTTTGTAAACGTAAGAGCCGTTGAGCTGTCCTGAATTTCGTCATAAAGAGTATATGTTGTAACTGCGGTGTCATCGCTTTCAAGGTAAACCTCGTTTGTCGTGTCGCTGTCCTCAACCAATACTCTGTCATAGGTAGTATAGCCGTCTGCACCGCTGACCGAGGTTTCATAGTCTCCTGCGGGAACATCAATTTCATATGTTGTTGTGCCGTCTGTGGTGGTAATGGTTCCGTCCGCTGTTGAAGCGGTATGAGTATCGTTGTATTCAACGTCTGTAAATGTTACAGATGTAACCGTACTTGCAACCCCGGAAGTATCGCAGGTAATCTCGCCGGAAAGTTTATATGTAGTTGTTGTATCCTTACTTGTTCCCACCTTTGAATTGTCGGCAACTATTGTACTGATATAATCGTTATATGTACATTCGACCTTGAGATATGTATAACTGACTTCATCGGTAAATGTCAGCGTAGTAAGCTCATCGCTGCTTCCTACAGTATATTCAATATACTTTGATGAAGCTGTATATGTTGTGGAATTTATGGAATATGTTGCACTTGCAGAATATGTATTTATTGTAATTTTAGTCAGTACGTCAGCCGGAAGATAAAGTATTGTTCCGCTGTTTATCTGACACCATTCGTCGCTTCTGGTATAATTAGTGAACTTGCCGCTTGAAGCATCAACATAGACAGCTCCGTAACCGCCGTTATCGGTATATACCCATCCTGCGGATGTGTAATCGGTAACACTGCTGTCTTTAAAGTAGTAGCGTGTTCCTGCGGTGCTGTAACCAAAATCCCAAGTGTAGCTTTCCGCTCTTGTCGAGGTGCTGTCGTCTGACGAGTCCTCATCATCGGCAAAGGCCGTAACCGACAGGCTTGCCGCCGCCATAATAATTGCAAGAATCATCGCTGTTATCTTGCTTAGTTTCCGTTTCAAAGTGTTTCCTCCTCCTTATTTAAAAAAATTAAAAAATGTTGCTAAATCCTTGTTTAAGTCATAAAGCTGCCGGTTTAATAATAAATTTAACCAATTATTGACTTCTCAAGGCTACATTCAGTATACTAAATTCCCCCCGTGTCAATTAATTTAACATTAAAAATGAAAATTTATGAAGAAAATAAAAAAAGATATATCACTCCCGGCATATCCAAATTTATTTGCTGTTTTTATTTAAAAAATCACCTTAAGTCCTTGACTTTCTCTCAGTTATATGCTATTATAAAATCACAAGAGGGAGCAACTGACGAGCAGTTGCTCTCCACCTAACTATTATTTAATTGAAATAATTAAAGTAACTGTTTAGATTGGGCGTCAGAACGGTTACTTTTTCTTTATGTATCGAATCACTTTGACAATTACCGCAACTGCCAAAGCAATCACATAAACGTCATGAATAATCTCTATCATAAATATCACCTCCTCGCACCCAAGATTTTTGTAATGCCTCAGCACCACCTCCTGCGTGTTCGGATAGGTGAAAAGAACCGCCCGTCAACCCCCTCAAGGGCATAAGCAAACTGCTTATGTAAAAAGTATACCACCCTTTCCCCAATAAAGCAACATTAATATTTTATTTTCCTAAAAAAAGCAATAAAAAACGCCCCTAACGGCATATCTGAAATTAATTTTGTCCTGTTTTCAAAAATTTACTTCCGCCTATTGACTTTTCCCCAAACTTATGTTATTATAATACCACAAGAGGGAGCAACCGCCGAGCGGCTGCTTTTCCCCTAACATAACTAATAAATATTAGTAACCGTTTGGATTAGGCCTCAAAACGGTTACTTTTTCTTTATGTATCGAATCACTTTAACAATTATTGCAACTGCCAAAGCGGTCACATAAACGTCATAGATAATCTCTATCATAAATATCACCTCCTCGCACCCAAGATTTTTGTAATGCCTCAGCACCACCTCCTGCGTGTTCGGATAGGTGAAAAGAACCGCCCGTCAACCCCCTCAAGGGCATAAGCAAACTGCTTATGTAAAAAGTATACCACCCTTTCCCCAATAAAGCAACATTAATATTTTATTTTCCTAAAAAAAGCAATAAAAAACGCCCCTACGGCATATCTGAAATTAATTTTGTCCTGTAGTGAATTCCCAAAGTAAATTTCATAGTGGAAAAAGCTGAATTTAGCTTGAGAAAGAGCTGAAATAAATCTGAAAAAAGGGAACGGATTCGCAATAAAGTAAAAAAAGAAAGAAAAAATGACACAACAAAGAATCCTGAGAGGTAAAGCTTCTCAGACTAAATTCCATTGCGGCGGAATTTACTATGATCAGAAGTTTTCCTGTGGAAAACCGCCTTGCGGCGTCGGACGCCTTTCCGATTCTCGATGAAAATCGCTCAAAATTTAAGCAATCTCGGAGACTGAATTACCATATTCGCCGGAACAAAAGAAATGCCAAGAACATTGGCAAGTTCCTTTGAATAAGTAAAGACAAACATATCATATGCACTTTTACAGTTAAATTGTTTTCGCTTAATTGCATTTATATGGGAAAAGATAAGATTGACCATGTCTTGGGTGAAGCTGTCAAACGATGTTCCGACAGAACAATGAAGAACTCAAAAGACGTTGGGCACCCGACAGGGCGGTTTTGCCTAGGGCAAAACCTCTGAGGCCTGTTGGCAGGAAAACCTGATACACGTATTACAGAGCGGTCAATGCCGAGAACTGTTGAGCCTTAGACTCTCCCTCTGTGTCCATATTAATAATTTTTAAGAAATAATGCGGCGATTTTTGTAATTTCCACTTGACAAGGGATCACTTCATAACAGCTTTGTAAAAAATTATTTAAAATATAAAAAATAAATAAAAAAGACCCTTTCTTTTCGGAAAAGGTCTGAAATTTTAAAGAAATAGCGGAAGGGGGATTTGAACCCTCGACACCACGGGTATGAACCGTGTGCTCTAGCCAACTGAGCTATTCCGCCCCAGTGGGAACAATAGGGCTCGAACCTATGACCTCCTGCTTGTAAGGCAGATGCTCTCCCAGCTGAGCTATGCTCCCGAATGCTTTGCAAAAATTGTAAAACCATATAAATTATATCCGTCACATTTCAGAGACAAATAAAAGTATACCATTTAAATAACAAAAAGTCAAGGGCTTTTTTATATTTTTATGAAATTTTTTTGACGAGGTGGTTACAGTTCAGCCCAAAAGGGGCTCTATTATAAAGCAACGAGTCCTTTTGAAATTATTGTATTCACGCTCTGAAAGACACACAAGTGCTTTCTTTTTATGAACAGTAAATGATTCTATTTGTATTTTTTTCAGCCGATTTAACAATGTGATTTCATTGGATTTTGCATATGTATTCTTTGTCTTTTTGTTTTGCCTGTATCCTTTGAGTATAATTTTACCATAGTTTGTTTCAAAGTTTTTGACTTCTTCAAAATCAAACCATTCATTATGCTTAAGCTTTTCTTTGCATTTGTTATTAGCCTTTGTCAGCAATGTTCCGAGTTCTCCGCTCCAGCTGTTTCCTGTGTCCTCACTGTTCTTTTGAAAGTATCTGAGCAAATGTACATTACATTCCCCGTGTCCTTTGAATCTCATCGGCAGAGCAGACCCTGACAAAAATCAGGTCGCCTACTGAGTAAGTCAGTTCCATAGAGCCCGTCAATACATCGTAATATCTGTAGCCGAATATTGATTTATCCTGAGACCTTGAGTTTGCAAAAGCAACAGCCGCCGCTATTATAGCCACAAGCATAAGATAAAACAACACCTCAGACAGTATTCCGAATAAAGCGGAGCGTTTAACCGCCCTTTCGGATAGTGGATTAAAAATCCCCCGCTCATTTATCGAAAAAAGCAAAGAGGAAAGTATTTTCGGAATAAAATTATTCGGGTCTTAATAAATTTCGGCAAAACTCTTGTATCTTTTACACAAATAATTACTCCTAAAAGACACATATATTTGTATAAAAGCTATTTAAAAATTTTGCTTATTGATAAAATTATATCATATATCAGTGCAAGCATTTTTTAACAAAAAAGCCAATTTTTCCAATTAATATTTAATAAAAACGTATAAATTTTCGTTTTTTTTTATAAAAAAACAAAGCCGAATCTGCTTCCTAAATTCGACTTTAACAAATCAAAACCAACAGTGACTAAAATTTTATTAACAAGTCGTTTACATTTTAAGCCTCCGTTTCTCATCAACCATATATAAATTTTAAGTAAGCAGTGATTAATTCGATGAAGCAAATTATGCACTGATTTTTTGAACATCAAATGCAGTACAGACGTATAAACAGCAAAAAGCATATTCAATTCCCGAGAAAAGCTATGCTCTTTGCTGCTTTGATATTTTGATGCTTTTATTACAGCTTGCCGCCGCCTATGGTGTTGAAGCTTATGTCCATAGGGGTAACGGTGTGGGTCATGAAACCTGTGGATATTATGTGGGCTCCGCAGCCTCTGAATTTACCTATTGTTTCCGGGGTTATTCCGCCTGAAACCTCTGTTATTATGTTTTCGGGAACAAGCTTTACAAGCTCCTTTACCTCCTCCGGGGTTCTGTTGTCAAACATAATTATGTCGGCTCCGGCGGCGGCGGCTTCCTTAACCTGTGCGGCAGTCTCCGTTTCAACCTCTACCTTTACGGTGTGGCCTAAACTATCCTTTGCCTTTTTAACGGCCTCTCTTATGCCTCCGGCAAAGGCTATGTGGTTGTCCTTAAGCATAACTCCGTCGTAAAGCCCCATTCTGTGGTTATAGGCTCCGCCGCATATTACGGCATATTTGTCAAGCATTCTTAAGCCCGGCAAGGTTTTTCTCGTGTCAACAACCTTTATTGACGGGTCGTTCAAATTGTCAACAAGGGTTCTTGAAATCGTGGCTATGCCGCTTAGTCTCTGCATAAGGTTAAGTATAATTCTTTCACAGGAAAGGAGTGTTATAACGGAGCCTTCGCTTTCCGCCAAAAGCTCGCCTTTTTTTACCCTATCCCCGTCTTTAAAATAAAGTCTGACGGAAGCGTCATAATCTCCGTAAACCTCGTAAACCGTCTTTATGAGAAACAGGCCGCAGACAATGCCGTCGGTTTTGGCCGTAAAGCCGCCTTTTCCCCTTGCTTCCCTGTCAAAAATAAGGTTTGCGGATAAATCCCCCGTTCCGATGTCCTCGTTTAAAAAGCCCTTTGTCTGTTCTCTTAATAAAATTTCATTCAAGGTTTATTCCTCCCCTATATAGTGGGCGCCGAAGCTCTCTTTTCTGTTATAGGCTGCCTTGGCTATGAGCCAACCCGTAGTGAGCATATTGTAAATTTCAAGCTCGCCGTCTGTTACGCTTAAGGGATTTATTCTTCCGAAGTCCCTTTCATCGGGCATATAGCCCTCAAAAAATTCTATAGCTTTCTTCATTTTCTCTTTCGTTCTTATGATTCCCACACAGTCCATCATAATCCTTTTAATCTTTCCCTTTTCGGGGAAAGGCCGTTTAGGCTCAAGAGTGGGAAATTCATATTCACAGGGCTTTAGCTCTCTGTTTGAGGAAATAATGTTATCGGCGGTAAGCCTGCCGAAAACAAGCCCCTCAAGGAGGGAGTTGCTGGCCAAACGGTTCGCCCCGTGGACGCCCGTACAGGCGGCTTCCCCTACGGCGTAAAGACCTTTTACGGTTGTTTCCCCCGTAGGCTTTGCCTTAACCCCTCCCATATGGAAATGGGCACCTGGGGCTACGGGGATTAGGTTTTTGCTTAAATCAAGACCGTTTGTTTCGCAGATTTCCGAAACATAGGGGAACCTTGTCTTAAAGTCGGATATTTCGGAAATATCAAGATAAATTTTCTCTCCGGCAAGGGTGTGCTTATAGACCGCCCTTGAAACAACATCTCTGGGGGCTAAGTCCTTAAGAGGGTGAACCCCCTCCATAATTTTTTTGCCCTTTTCATTTATAAGAATACCTCCGTCCCCTCTGACGGCTTCGGTTATAAGGCCGTAATTTTTGCCTCCGAAGGTCAGAAGAGTTGGGTGAAACTGTACAAACTCCATATTTTTAAGCTCTGCGCCGCACCTATACCCCAAAGCGGCACTGTCGCCGGTTATGGTATGGTCGTTTGAGGTTCCCGGGTAGAGGTTGCCTATGCCCCCTGCCGCTAAAACTATGTATGGGGCGAAGTAGCTGTGATATTTTCCGTCGGCTGTTCTTGTTAAAACACCTGCGGCCTCTCCCCCGTTCATAATTATGTCTATAACAGGCTCGTTTTCGTGAAGCTCCGCCCTATCCGCCATATTTACATAGAGCTGTTCCATAACCTTAAGCCCTGTTCTGTCGCCTCCTGCGTGTATAACACGGGCAAGCTTGTGGGCGGCTTCCTTTCCGAAAGACAGAGAGCCGTCGGGATTTTTGTCAAAGTTCATTCCCCTGTCTATAAAATCTCTTATAACAGAGGGAGCCGTTTTGACAAGCTCAAGAGCTGCGGCCTTGTTGTTTAAGCCGTAGCCTGCCGTCAAGGTGTCCTCATAGTGGAACATATAGCTGTCGTCGTCTCTTAAGGCAACGGAAATTCCCCCCCCTGGGCAAGGGTTGAGTTACAGCTTCGTTTTTCTGATTTTGTAAGCATTATTACACTCTTACCATTATCGCAAAGCCGGCAGGCCACCGAATAGGCGGCTATGCCTGCTCCGATAATGATAACGTCTGTTGAAATCATTTAAATTCCTCCATAAGGATTTATATTTAAGGTTCCTTAAGAGAACAGAAGCTTATAAGACCCTATCCTCTTTTGCGGTTTCTTAAGGAAGCACTGATTAATTAGCTCTCGCATCTTCACCGCTGATTTTTCCGATTGCAGCGTCAGTCGCTTTTGACATAGACTCCGACTATGCCTGCAAGCGACTTCCTTGCCCTCGAAAAAATCAGCAATGAATCTGCTTCGGCGAATTAATCATCACTTCCTTAATTGTGTGTAAAATTTCCTGTTTATATCATTACACAAAATCATAAATAAATCAAGTCTTTTCGGGAATTTGTTAAAGGTTTTTTATAAACTTATACAAGATTTTCGGGGTTAAGACAGAGAAGCTCGGGTATTACGAAGATGCCGTCTTTTCTTATTAGCTTATCGTCAAAGTAAATTTCTCCTCCGCCGTATTCCTTTGTCATAATAAGAACCAAATCCCAGTGTATGGCGCTTCTGTTTGTGTTGTCTGCGTCGTCGTAGGCATTTCCGGGGGTAAAGTGTATGGAGCCTCTTATTTTTTCGTCAAAGAGAATATTCTTCATTGGGCTTGTTATAAAGGGATTTACGCCTATTGCAAACTCTCCCACATACCTTGCACCCTCGTCCGTGTCTAAAATTTCGTTTATTTTGGCGTTGTTGTTGGACGTTGCTTCAATTATTTTTCCGTCTTTAAAGGTCAGGCTTACGTCTTCGAAATTGAAGCCGTGGTAGGGGCTTGGGGTGTTGTAGGTTATTTTGCCGTTTACGCTGTTTTTAACGGGGGCTGTGTAAACCTCTCCGTCGGGTATATTCATTGTTCCGTCGCATTTTATGGCAGGTATATCCTTAATGGAAAATGAAATATCCGTATTCTTTGCCGTAAGCCTTACCCTGTCGGTTTTGTTCATAAGCTCTGCGAGGCTGTCCATAGCCTTTGACATTTTCGAGTAGTCAAGGTTGCATACCTTATAGAAAAAGTCCTCAAAGGCCTCCTGACTTGTTCCCATACACTGGGCAAGAGAAGCGTTGGGGTATCTCAAAACCACCCATTTTTTCTTAAGCCTTACGTCCGTAACGGGTCTTTGGTAAAATTTTGTGTAAAGCTCCATCTTATCCGAGGGAACGTCGGAAAGCTCCGCTGTGTTTACGTTTCCGCCTATGCCTATGTAGGCGTCCATACCTTTCATTTTCGCCGTATCTATTTCGGCCGAAAACTTCCACTGCTCCTCGCTGCCGCCTAAAAGAAGCTCCCTCGTAACCGCCGCTTCGGTAATGTCGCAGTAGGGAACGCCCCCGGCCTTATAAACCTCCTTTATAACCGCTCTCACAAAAGGCAGACAGGTAAGCCCTCCCGAGCTTACAAGAACCTTTTCCCCTTCCTTTACCTTTATAGAATAATTAACAATATTTTCCGCTAATTTTAAAGTCCTGCTGTCCATAAAATCTGTCCTTTCCGTAGGTTATTTGATTATTAATATAATTATACCACAGTTTGTCAATATAAATCCATAAAATAATTTTTAAAATATGTATAAAATGTCTTGAAATTGTTTTAAAACTGTAATATCATAATCCTAAATCAGTGAAATTTATATCATAAATCAGCCTTTCACTAAGAGGAGGAAAATTTTTTGCTGTACTACATAATTATTATACTGATGGTTATACTCAGGTTCCTGATTAAAACCGTCTCTTCATCTATAAGCTTTTTGGAAGTCGGAAGGCTTGCTTACGATATAGAGGACGAAAAAATAAGGAAAAAAGTTGAGGTCTATAAAAATAAGGGCAGCTTCTATATTTCAGCCGCCAGTCTTATGAGTGTTATTATACTTCTCTTTTCGGGTATAATGACCTATGCCAATGTTATAAGTATATTCAGAACCTATCCGGAAATATTTTATACGGCAGGCACCCCCGGCACGGGAATTGCCCCTGCGGGCTATATTGCCTTTTTGGTTATTATAGTTATTCTTGCCTTTATATTCGCTCTTTTCAGCGGTACAATCCCCAGAAACATAGCCATTAAAAACCCCATATGGTATATTATTACTTTCGGTATCGTTTTAAAGGTTGCGTCCGTTCTGCTCTGTCCCCTTGTTAAAATAATATATAATATAAGCTTAAAGCTTTCAAAATATGACTTAGACCCGGACGATTTTGAAATAGAGGAGGATACTCAGGACGAAATTCAGCAGCTTCTTACAACCGGCGAGGAAACGGGAACCATAGACGAAAACGAAAGGGAAATGATTGAAAATGTTTTCGCTATGGACGACACCGCGGCGGAGGATATTTTTACCCACAGAAAGGAAATTGTGGCTCTGCCCATAAGCTGTACCCTTGAGGATATTAAGAAAGTTATACTCTATAAAAAATATACGAGAATCCCCGTTTACGAGGATAATATAGACAACATTATAGGAATACTCAATACCAAAGAGTTTATGAGATATTATCTCAAAAGGACTCCCCGTTCGAAGTTTAATTTAAAGCGTCTTTTAAAGCCTACTTTTTTCGTTCCCACCAACAAAAAGATAGATGAAATTTTTGAACAGATGCAGGAGGAGAAGATTCACCTTGCGGTTGTGGTTGACGAATACGGCGGAACCTTAGGTATTGTCACAATGGAGGACATTGTGGAGGAAGTTATGGGGGACATTTTAGACGAATACGACGTAGACG
Source organism: Clostridiales bacterium (assembly GCA_021201395.1). Taxonomy (GTDB): domain Bacteria; phylum Bacillota; class Clostridia; order Lachnospirales; family CAG-274; genus JAJQCI01. Next base: position 19,396 of record JAJQFB010000090.1, read on the forward strand.
AAATTCCCGACATAGACAAAAACTCCGACGGAACCTTTACAATAGACGGAACAGCCCTTTTGGAGGATGTTTCAGACGAGCTTGAAATCGAAGAGTTCGATGAGGAGGACGTTGACACCATAGGGGGCTATATGATAGCCCAAATGGGTTATATCCCCGAGGACGACGCCGAAAAGTTCAGTGTTGAATATGGCGGCTGGCTTTTTGAAACCGAAAAAATAGAGGGCAAAAGAATTGTATCAATAAAAGCGTCAAAAATATTGAGCAGGCCGGATAATCGCACCGATTCAGGTGAGGAAAGTCCGGGCTCCGCAGAGCAGGATGCCGGATAATGTCCGGTGGAGGCGACTCTAAGGAAAGTGCAACAGAAATAAACCGCCTTTTTAAAAAGGTAAGGGTGGAAAGGTAAGGTAAGAGCTTACCGCTTTTTCGGCAACGAAAGAGGCTCTGTAAACCCCATTCGGAGCAAGATCGAAAAGAAACAGAGGGCTTTTGCCTAAGGCAGGGCTCTCAGGGGCTGCTCGTCCCGTTTCAGGTACAGATCGCTTTAGTTTATCGGTGACGATAATTCAAGACAGATGATTGTCCAAGACAGAACCCGGCTTACAGACCTGCTCAATATTTAAATATAAAAAATAAAACCGCTGAGAAGCACAAAAATGCCTGTGTCTCAGCGGTTATTTTTCGGCTTATTATAAACTACATAATATCCAGCTTGTCGAGAATCTTCCCTGCGCCCTTTCGCATAATCCTGCCGTCTTTGACTACTCTGCGGCGGGTCTGTCTGTCGCTCATTGCCATTGAAACGCCTATAATTCCCAAAATGCTTCCGGCTATAAGCCCTGTTCTGAATCTGCCCATTCTCCTGCACTTCCTTTATAATATATTTAATAAATTGAGATATATTGAGAAAACCTCAAGCTTATTATTTGCGGGAGATAAAAAATTTAATCATCCTTAATCTTCCAGTTTATGTATAAATAAACCGGAGCGGAGCTTAGGCTCAAACCATGTGGACTTCGGGGACATAATTCTGCCGTTGTCGGCTATATTCATAAGCTGCTCTATAGACGTGGGATACATCGAAAAGGCAACGGTCATCTCTCCCGAATTTACACGTTTTTCAAGCTCTCCCAAACCTCTTATTCCCCCTACAAAGTCTATGCGCTTGTCTGTTCTGGGGTCGTGGATTCCCAAAACAGGGCCCAAAAGATGGTTTTGAAGAATGGAAACATCGAGGCTCTTAACCGGATCTGAGGTGTCTATAGCGTCGGCTGAAAGAAGATACCACTTTTTGTTTAAATACATACCGAAAGTAAGAGGCTTTTTGGGTCTTAAGCTTCCCTCTCCCTTATATTCTTCGATTTTGAAAACCTTTGAAACCCTGTCCAAAAATTCCGCCTCGGTATAGCCGTTTAAGCCCTTTACAACCCTGTTGTAGTCGAAAATTTTAAGCTGGCTTTTGGGGAAAGCAACGGATAAATAGAAGTTAAATTCTTCCTCTCCCGTATAGTCGGGCTTTTCCTTTCTCCTCATTAAGCCCACTCTTACGGCGGAAGCGTTTCTGTGGTGGCCGTCGGCTATATACATAGCGTTTACCTTTGAAAAAGCCGCTGCAAGGGCGTCAATAACCTCTCTGCTGTCGATTACCCAAACGGTGTGGCCTATTTTATCCTCTGAAACAAAGTCATAAACGGGGGCGTGATTATTTATCCAATTTTCAACGGCTTCGTTTATTTCCTTTCTGTCCGTATAGGTCAAAAATATAGGGCCTGTGTTGGCGTTGCAGGTGTCAACGTGTTTGATTCTGTCTACTTCCTTTTCGTAGAGCGTATGCTCATGCTTCTTTATTTTATTCTGTCTGTATTCGTCTATGGAAGCGCAGCCCGTTATGCCCGTTTGGCTCCTGCCCTCCATAGTCAGTCTGTAGATGTATAAAACAGGGTCTTTGTCCTGAATAAAAATACCCTTTTCTATCATATTGTTCAGATTTTCCGCCGCTTTTAAATATACCTCATCGGCGTGTTCATCTGTACCTAAGGGCAGGTCAATCTCGCCCCTGTCAATATGGAGAAAAGAATAGGGATTGTCTTTAACCTCTTCTCTCGCTTCGTCACTCGTCATAACGTCATAAGGCAAAGCCGCCACCCTTGCGGCAAGCTTCGGAACAGGTCTGTAGCCTTTAAAAGGACGCAAAACCGACATAAAATCACCTCAAAATCAAATTAGAATAAAAAATCGTATTTCTATAATACCTCAATTCAAGAAAAATATCAACTGTTTTTGTCAATTATTTCGTAAAAAAACACTTTAAGCATTAAAAAGTATTTTAGGGCGGAATTAAGGAAACGATGATTAATTCGCCGAAGCAGATTCGCCGCTGATTTTTTCGAGGGCAAGGAAAGTACTCGCCGGCATAGTCGGAGCCTCAGAAGTTTTGCCGCAGGCAAAACCGGCTCTGCCGCCCGATGTCTTTCGGGTTCTCTATGTCAAGAGTGCTTGACGCTGCAATCGGAAAAAGCAGCGGTGAAGATGCGATGAGCTAATTAATCAGCGGTTCCTTAAGATAACGCCGCGCTGTATTATTCCGTTTGTATATTTTCCCGTGTATTTTCAGAGGGGAAGCCGTCCTGCATATCGGAAATATCGGGCATACTTCCCCGACCGCCGCCGAAGCCGCCTGCTCCGCCCATATTCATACTGCCCATAACGTTTATGTCAATGTTCCCTGCCTCTATGAGAGAAGAACTGTCCTCCTTTTGAGCTTCCTCCGTAGAGGGAATTGTTCCCTCAAGCTGGCCTCTTACGCTTTCTGTGCGGAGCAGACAGAAGCTCTTAAGGGTTTCAACCGCCGCGTCAAATTCATCAGCCGTATAAAATGCCGTTGGGTCGTCCTCTACATAGGGGCGGATCATTTCATAAACAGTATCGATTTCTTCTTCAAAATCTCCCGATTCAAAGTAAGAGGTTAAAAGCCCGTCCAAATAGCTGTGGTAAAGCTCCAAATACTCCTCGTTGGCCGCAAGCATACTCCACATAGGCCTCTCCTCTTCGGAAACACCGCTTGCAAGAGGTGAATCTATGGGGTAGTTTATGCACTCCTCAGCCGTTCCGCCGCCGAAGCCGCCGAAAGACAGGTTATAGTCCCAGGGGAGCATAGTCAAAATACCGTCCTTCTCATAGAGGTAATAATTGTGGAGCATATTTCCGGTATAGCTGTCGTAGTTGATTACAAAATTGTGGGCTGCAAAGTAGCGAAGCACGGCCTCAGCGTCAAGACAGGTTTCCAAATCCTCTCCCGTTGAAAGCTGCTTTAAAGCTTCTATAACCCTCTGATAATCCTCTTCGTCGGCGTCTGTTTCTGCATTGTCGAATATATCGGAGTAGCTGTCGGTTTCATCGTCTGTATAAACCAAATCGGCGCCCTCAGAGCTTCCGCCCATACCCCGGCCGCCGAAGCCGCCCCCACCGTTTTCGGACATTTCAGGCGTTTCGGGCATTTCAGACATATCCGTCATATCCGGCGTTTCTCCGTTAAAATCAGGTGTTTCCGCCGCTGCATTTTTTTCGTCGTTTGTGTTCTCCGAGGGCATTCCGGGCATATTGCCCCCGAAGCCGCCCTGAGGCATTTGGGGCATAGCTCCGCCATCTTCACCTGTTGTCATTTCAGTCATTTCGCCTGCATTTTCCGGAAATTCCGGGTTTTCTCCGCCGCCGGGCATCTCTCCGCCGCCTACACTGTCACTTTCGGGTTTATAAAGCTCACCGTAGTCCTCGCCGTAGTTCCGCTCTAAAAATGATTCTCCTACTTCTTCAACGGCCAAATATAAACCGTAAACCTCGCCGTTTACCGACAGGGAAACAAAGCTTACCAAAGGCGCCGCAACTCCTGCCTCCGCCATAATACGGTAGCATATATAGTCCTTTAAATATGTTGCATCGCCGTAAATATTGTTAAGGTTCAGCTTGTCAAGACCCTTATAGGTCTGACCGTCAACGAATTTGCCGAAGTTAAGCTTAAAGCTGTATCTGTCGGAATCGGAAGCCGCTACCTGCGAAAGTGAGGTGTTGCCCTTTGTGGCAAAGGATACACTTTCTATAACCTCTCCGTCTATAGTTACCGTAGTTTCATATTTTGTCTTGTCCGTAGGGTTGGCAAGCAAATCCGCCCAGTCCTCCTCGGAAATTTCAACATTTATATTGTGAACATAGCTTCTGTCAAAAATAGTTGAAGTATAGTCCTCGGAAGCGAATACGGTATGTACTCCCATAACCCCGACGGCAAGCACCGCCGAAACAATAAGAGCCAAGGCTCTCTTAAATTTTATACTCATAAAAAACTCTCCTTTCCGAATTTTATTTCAGCACTATTGTTTTATTTGATTTTACAGTATTATACCGCAAAAAATTAAATCCATAAAGAGTTTTTATTTTAATTCAGGCTAAAATATTATTAAAAAAATATTATCAAATTTTAATCGTATGAAAATCGTATAAAGCATTTCCCACCCTAAAATACGGACTTTTCATCGTCCTCATAGGCTTCAAGCTTAAATATAACGGGTCTTACATCATTGTTGCAGCAGGCAATATGTACGGTGCTGCGGCCGAAAACAAGTCCTCCTTCGACCGCAGTGACGGCCTATAAACAGGCAGCCAAATTGCTTCGGCTGCCCAAATTGTATGTCATATTTATCTGTAGTTATAGCTGCTGTCGTAGTAATCTTCATCGTTTACATAGAGTATATGGGCATAATAAAGTGTATTTGAAACCTCGTTGTAGCTTAAGCCTCTGTCAATTTCATAAAAACCGCCGTAGATTAAGTCTTGATATGCACTGTCATTTGAAAGAACCGCATCTAATATATCGAAATAGAATACTGCCGACTGGCCTGTTTCAAAAAGTCCGTAATCAGGCATATTAAGATATACATTTGTATTTACCATTCTCTGGGAAAGTGAAACGGAAGCATTTCCGTTATTTACGCTTAAGTCGTCTGTGTGCTGCTGAGAAACCGTATATTTTGAAAATTCAAGCTTGTCAACCGCTCCCTCGTTTGCTCTGAACGCCGACATCATAAGATAAAGCTGTTCCTTAACATTTGCCAAAACATCATCGCTGTAATTTACATTTTTAATATAACTGTCATCACATACAAACAGGGCGTAGAGCCTGCCGTCAAGCAATGAGTTGCTGCTGCTTCTTACATAATATTTTATTGTATAACCGTCTATAGAAGGTACATTTTTTATTTTCTGCTGACCCTTTGTCAGGTTTTCAAAGGAAAATTCAGCGGTCTGAGTATAAAAAGCCACTATTTCTCCTACAGAATTTATGCCCAGCATATAATATTGGTAAACATTGGGATTGTATATGTACCATGTAAAGCCGAAAGGACTTTCCTGCTTCATTGTGGGGTTTGGAATTTTTGTACTCTGACCGAAACGGTAGCTTACGCCGTTTATTGTAAAGTTAATAAACGAGGTTTCGGTTTCCGCCTCTGTTTCCGCTTCAACAGCCGCCTCTGTTGTGGTTTCCGTTGCTGCTTCCGTTGTGGTCAAAGCCGCCGTATTTTCAATATCATAATTTATGGTAATTATCTTTGTGTTGTGGTTATAGCCTACAACGGCTCCTATAGCTTCCGCTACGGCTCTTATGGGAATCATAAAAGACTTGTTGAGTATAAACTGGGGAACTTCGGGGTAAACCTCTCTGTCGTCTACGGTAAAATATTCATTGCCTAAGGTCATTTCTATAAAATGACGGTCGTTTGCCAAATAAGCCGTCTTTGTCTCCGGGTCGTAGTCCACCTCAAAGCCAAGCTCCTCAAAAACACCTCTTACGGGCACAAAAACCCTGCCCTCAATGTTTACGGGCTGCTGAGCGGTAAAATTAATAAAGCCGCTGTTGTTGAGCAAGACGGAATAATTGTCCTCATCTTCTTCATCGTCCTGAGCTTCTTCTTCATACTCATACTCGTATTCGCTTTCATATTCGTAGGCATACACAGGGCACACCGTACCCGCCGCAGTCAAAACCGCCGCCAAAAATAAAGCCAAGCTTCTTTTCATATCAATCACTCCTTATTTTTAAGGAAACGATGATTAATTCGCCGAAGCAGATTTGCCGCAGATTTTTTCGAGTGCGAGGAAAGCATTTGAGAGCGCAGCCGGAGCCTATGTTGAAAATGCATGGCGAAACAATCGGGAAAATCAGCGGTGAAGATGCGAAGAACTTTTTAATCAGCGGTTCCTTAAGTTTTATTTGTAAAAAATATTTATTCTGTTATTATTTTATCATATACAACAGCAAAATACTATTTAAAAATAATTAAAATTTTATATTTTTTTGTTTTTCATTTTAAAGGCATAATAAACAATAAATAAGATATTTAAAAGCCCCAAAAAGCCGAAAATAGGATAAATAATCGAAATTATTCTTGAAAAGCCCATAAGGGAACAGACATAGCCCAAAATTAACACAAGGACTTTTAAAATATTTTCACTCTTTTCCCTGAAAACACTTTCCGTAAAGCCGAAAAAATTTCCTGCGGCGGTGGTTAAAACGGCAGCGAACAAAACTCCGCCGTAAATTCCATAGAGCAGCCCGCCCTTAAGCTTCTTTATAATTACAAGAACGGGCAGAGCCGCCCCCTCGGATATTTTATAATATTTAACAATAAGGGGAAAAAGACAAAGCCCCAAAATAAACATCATAAGGCTTCCTGAAAAACTGCTCCAAAGTCTTATGCTTCTCTCTTTAAAAGCCTCCTTAAAGGGAAGCATAACCGCCCCTAAGGACAAAATATTGTAGGAAACGTATATAAGCCCCGAAGCTAAAACGCCTATTATTCCGCCGCCGTAATAAGCCGTCTGTTCCGCTTTCCAAAAGGGGCAGACAGCTGCTGTGCAGGCTATCCCGAACAAAATAAGAAAGGGCGTTAAAACAATATTTGCCCTCAAAAAGCCGTCCTTGCCCTCAAAAACACAGAAATATACCGCAAGGCAAAATATAAGAGAGCCTATCTCCCGCTTAAGCCCCAAAACTTCATAAGCCATAGCCCCTGCCGCCGCCGTCATAGACACAAACAAAACAAACATAAAGCACAAATTCAAAACCATAACAGCCCTGCCCTTACTGCCGAAAAGGTCAAGGGCTTTTTCTTCGCGGCTTTTTCCTATAACCGAAAACATAAAATATCCCAAAATAAAATAAAGAATAAAAGCTGCCGTAAGCCCTGCGAACCCGCCGGAGCCGAACCGCCCGAAAAACTGCCACAGCTCACGCCCCGAAGCAAAGCCTGCCCCTATAACCGTCCCTGCGTATACAAGGCCTATTTCAAACCCCTTTTTCATAAACATCTCTCCGAAAGCCCTTTTTACAGCTTATTCATAAAATTCGGTTTTTACGCAGTATTTTTTAAAAATAAATCCTATGCAGGGCTTAAAAAGTAAAAAGCAGCAAATTTTCGGGGCCGAAGTTAAACTATTGTTAAAAGAGGTGTTTGCCCTGCGGCAAACGCAAAACCTTTTAAACAGCACAAACCGAGGGAGATGTCAAGGGTCCGGAGGACTTGCGAAGCCCTTGACATCTCCCTCGGTTTGTGCTACCCCCCCCCGGCGTCTATCAGCAGGACAGGCAGCACCTCTTTTTTCTATAATTTATATCGGCTTGTAAACAACCTCTCTTTTGTTTCCCTCTCTGTCTGTTACGGTTAAAGAGCTGCCGTCCTCTAAAACATCATGACCCAAAACCCACAAAAACCAAAGCTCCTTTGTAGCCTTTGCCCTTGTCACGGTTTTCTTCGGTTCAAGAAGCCTTCCGTTTATCAGCTTTCCTCTTTCAATGTCTCTCTCGCTCCTCATAAGCCCCAAGTCATAGACTGTATGAAAGGCTTTAAAATATTCAGGTAAAATTTCGTCTTTATCAAGTATTTCCTCCCACTTTACTATGGGATAGTAACCCGTTTCTTCTCCCGTCAGGTTAGGGTCGTAATTCGGGTCGTCAGGGGAAACATTTGAGCCGTTATAGTCTGTCATATAGGGTGGTCTGTTAAGACGGCCTTTTTTATCACAGCCGAAGCGGAGCCTGTAAGCCTCAAAAATAACCGCCGCCATCTCCTCTCTCCTCATACAGCCCCTCGAAAAATGAGGCTTTAAGGCTGCCTTTATATCCTCCTCGCAGGTATCAAGCCCCCAAAGAGCACAAAGAGCGGCAATAAATTCATTTTTGACAATATACTCCTCAGGCCTGAATTTTCCTGCTTCGTCCTTAAACATAACTCCGAGCTGTAAAAGCTTTTCAATCTGGTTTCTGTAATATCCGCCCTCTTTTGTGGGCTTAAAACTTACGTCCTCCGCTTGTTCGGGATAGATTTTGTCCCAATTCTCCGTCCTTGCGGCTTCTTTTATATCCTCTTTAAGATATGAGGCAAGGTCTTTCATATTTTTACTTGCGGCCTCCTCCTGCCCCTGCCTGTAAATCTGCTCCGCTATAAGCCTGCACCAAACCTTAGAGGCTGCTTCTTTAAAGTGTGTTCCGTCTATTCTGTTGTCCGGGTGACCGTTTGCGTATGAGCCTGAGTTGGTTTTTCCGGGGGTTTCCCCTGCTTCTATGCCCATAAAAACGGCCTTTACTGCATCGGCTCCTATCTCAAGAAGATACTCCCTTGCCCCCTCAAAAAGATTTATACATTCCACATCGGCATTTTCCGAAGCCGCCTTTTTCATAAACCCTACGGAATCGGGATTAAAACCTTTCCTCGGAATACCGCCGTCAGTTCTGGGCATAGCCGTCACCAAAACAGGCTTAAGACCTCTCGTTCTCATAGAGGGAATGAACACATTATTTAACCACCTGCAATAGCCCTCCGCCGTTGTTCCCCTGCCGAATCTGGCCTCAGGCCCCTCTATGCCGTCGTTTCTTTCGTCGTTATGGGCGGAGTGGAGAAAGACAAAATCCCCCTCTTTTGCGGTCAAAAGCAGGTCGTTAAATCTGTTTTCGTTATACATTGCCCTCATAGACCTGCCCCCGGCGGAAAAATTTACAATATTCACCCTTTCACTGTCAAACATATTGTGAATAAGCTGACCCCAGCCCGACATAGGCGCCTCTTCAAAGGTATAGGTTTTTTCGGTGAAATCTCCCAAAACATAAATAGTGGGAATTTTGCCGATTTCCTTTTTGTTTTCCTCAAGCTCTGTTATTTCTATATAGGAAAGCCCCACAGTACAAGGCGCTTTTTCCGTCGGAAGCTTTTTAGGCTCTGCTTCTGCTTCTATATAGCCCTCCGCCGAGACAAAATCATATTCAAAGGTCGCGGCGTCTGTCCACAGAGCGTGATTTTTTACTCTGACCTTTCTTGCCGCGTCCCAAAAACCGCTGTCGGTTATTCTGTTTGGATTCATTCCGTTTACGGAAATATTAACATTCTCACGGGAACAGCCCGTCACCCCAACCTTTATTTTATAAGCCCCCGGTTTTACATTGTCTGTTCTGAAAACAAGGCCGCCGAAGCTGTAGTGAAAGGGACTTACTTCAAAAATATGGCCGCCCGTACCATTTTCATTAATAAAAAAGCCGTCTATGCCGCAAAAAATATCATCTGTGTTTAGCTTCCTTGAGGGCAGAGCCGCCGTTTCCGAAACAAAGCCGAAGCCTGTTTCCCTGCTATACAGGGGAACCTGATCCATCGCCTTAAAATCAAATGTTTTACTGTCCATATTTTCCCTCACCGTAAATATATAAACCGGGCTGCAAGCCCGTTCGCTCGCCGCCCGGTTTTATATACCTTAGTTTATATTATTGTATTTTTTTACTCTCAGCCTGTATAGCTGTAGGAGCTGTTGAGAACCTTGCAAAGTATCTTAGCTGCGTCTGTTGCGTCAATATCTCCGCTTTCGTCTACGTCCGAAATGTTCCAGTCCTCTTTTGCTTCGCCTGTAAGAACATAGTGAAGCAGGCAGGCCGAGTCGTTTGCCGTAAGAACGCCGTTGTTGTCAACGTCTCCTGTTACGGAATCGTCATCGTCATCATCGTCATCATCATCAGAGGAGCCGCTTAAGGAATCGAAAAGTGCCTGACCCAATTCAGACCAGTATGTATATTCAACAAGGTTTTTGTCCTTTGCGGTAAATATTGTATCCTTGATTGTGAATATGTATTCGCCGCTTGTTTCCTCGCCGTATACGGTTACAGGCTGAATAACATAGGGTGAAATCGTCATACCGGCGTCCTGTATAACCTTAGCGATTAAGCCGGCCTGAATAACGCCGCCGGTCTTGTTGCTGTGGGTTGAGTCGCCCGTGTCCATAAGAGCATAGCCGTATTCATCGCTGCCGCAGGCTTCGTAAGCCGCTTCGTAAAGGTCAACCGTAAGCTGGAAGCCGTCTATATAATAAACGTTGTTTCCTGCCGCAATATTTTCCTCATAAAGCTCTTCACAAGCCGTAACGTAAGCATTGTTTGTTGTGTAATAGTCAGCCGTAAGAGCATAGCTTGTTCCTGCGTCATGGTGTGTTCTTATTTTTCCGCTTGAGTAGTAAAGTCTTGAAACGGGAGAAACAATAACGGGAACCGCACCGACAGCCAAAGCCCTGTCTATATATTCCTGCAAATACCCTTTATAGGTTGCGCCGCAGTCCCAGGAATAGGTTCCGTCTGAGGACTGCATATCCTCTGTAGGCTTGATGGTGGGGAAGCCGCTGCTTCTGTCGCTTGATGTGGGAAGGCTGTCCTGTGTATAGAGAGGAACGAACCTGTCCTCATAATAGGAGGCTCCGTTAGCGCAGTCATTGTGGCCGAACTGCATGAAGAGATAATCTCCCTCTTTTATGCTTGCCATAATGGTGTCAAGCTTGCCCTCGTTAAGGAAAGAACGGGAAGCTCTTCCGCCCTGGGCATAATCGATTACGGTTACATAGTCCTCATCAAAGAACTCCTGTAAAAATTCTCCCCAGGAGCCTGCGGACTGTGTAACGCCGCTGTTATACATACCTGCCGCAGAATAGTCCTTAACGGTTGAGTCTCCGGCAAGGTAGATGTTAATTCCGGTGCCGGGGGCAATACTTGACGGATTGTCGGGGTCTGTCCATGTGTCGCTTACGGGATTTTCGTCAACAAGAACGTATCCTGCTTCGCCCTCAAGGCCGTAGTTTGTAATGGGAGTTACAACAACAAGGAGATAAAGCCCTGAACAGTCCGTGGGAATCTGATAGCTTGTTGTACTTGCTGCCGAGGTTGTATAGAGAAGTGCTGCGCTTTCAAGAATTGTATCAAGGCTCGCTGCGTCATAGCCCTCCGAAACTCCGTACCATGAAATTCTCGAAGCGTCGCCGTCTTGGTCAAGCTCATAGCTTACCGTAACCGTTTCGCCGGGGTTGGGCTTATTTAAGTCGCCGTTTGAGGAAAGCGTAGGTGCCGCTGCAAAGGTCGGAGCTGTTGTTGAATCCGTCACATAATAGTAAGGTGTCCAGCCGTTTGCAATAAATACGCTTTCTACTGAATAATCAGCTAAATCAACTGTATCAAGAACCTGAGCCTTAGCTGCTCTTCCGCTTGTGTCAACGGCTTCTCCGTCACAGGTTGTGTTGTATTCAACAAGCTGCGCCGTTTCGCTTGTGTCCGGATCGTTAGAGCCCATTGTCGTCCAGCCCTTTGCGGAAATCATATCAGCCTCCTGAAGCTGAGTATTTATAAAGGCAACCGTTGCATGTGTTCCCCAAAGTCTGCCGAAAGTGCCGGCCGTTACGTCTCTTTCGCTGCTGTAGGAAACATAGCAGCTTCTGAAAATATAGCCGTCTGAAGCAGGGTAGTCTGCACTTGCCGACTGTGCTGTCAAATATCCCGAAGCTTCCGTTCCGTCATAGCCGCAGAAATTAATCTCGCAGCCGTCGAAAATAACGTCGCCGTTGCCGTAGATGAAGTCTGTCTGACCCTCAATGTAGCAGTTTCTGTAGTATGAGTCATAAGCTCTGTTGCAGGTGTAGAGTGTATCCTGACTGCCTATAAAGGCACACTGATTAAACTCAACCTGGTCTGCGTAGTTTACATAAGCCGCCGCTCTCTCTGTAGCCGCTCTTGTGTCTGCGTTTGTAGTTTCCTTTCTTACAACCGTTATGGACTGGAGGCCGTTTACCTCTACTCCGTCCTCAATTTCTTCATCGGTCATATATTTGTTAAAGGAATTTTCAAATTTAATATTTTCCGCTCTGAAGCCCGTTGCCGCACTTGATGTAATAACGGCGGAGCCCCAGTAGCTTACAACATCGCCTTTTTCAAATTGGTCATAGTCAGCGTAGGGGTCGTAAAGGCTGTTTACGCAGCTGTAATATTTATAGCCTATGCCGTAATACCATGTAATAACCGTGTCGTCGTATGTGCCGCCGTTGCTCTCGAGAGTTATGTTGGGGCTTGTTATGTAAAGCTGTTCACGGTAGGTTCCGGGGTCGATTTTTATAGTTACTCTTGCGTTATCCGTTCTCGTCATATTTGAAACGGCTTCTATAGCGGAGCCTACGGACTCATAGTCCCTGCCCTCGCCTACATATAATGTGTCGGAATAAGCAACGCTCTTTGCCGTTTCGTCCTTTAAGAGAAGGTCTCTTGAAACAGCACTGCCGTCAACAACAACGTGGGTCGAGGTTGAATAGTCGGAGCTTGTAATAGAAGCAAGATAGGAGCCGTCTCTTAAGGAAACGCTGTAGCTGCCTGCGGAAGCTGTTCCCGAATAAACATAGCCATCATCTACATTTGTAAATGTAATAGCCGAGGGAGCAGCGCTCAAGGCTTCATATTCCCCTCTTACCTGAGTAAGGCCTAAGAATCCGCCGCTTACAGGGTAGGTTGAAACAGCCGTAAGGGCTATGTCCTGAGTTACACCGCTGCCGCTGTCGTTTGTAACTGTGTAGGTTTGGCTCAGTTCATAGTCATAGGCTCCCTCAAGGGAAACCGTATAGGTTTCGTTTGCGGAAAGCTGAACGGAATAGGTTAAGGCCGTCTTGTCAATTTCCGCACTTACTTCTTCAAAGCTTGTCAGATCGCTTGGTGTAAAAACAAGGCCTAAATCGCTTACGTCATAGCCATCGGCAAGGCCTGTAATGCTTCCCGCCGCATAGTAGGAAACACTTTCCTCTATCTCAAGGTCGGCGGTCTGTGTATGGTCGTCTGTGGCCGTAACGGAAACTGTCTTTGTGGCCGTGCTTATTGCGTAGGATGTAGCATAACTTCCGTAAAGAGAAGCTATATAGTCATAGCCGGGCTTTAAAACAACGGTATAGCTCGTTCCGGAAACCTCGGCTTCCGTTGCCGTGCCTGTTGTTTTGTTTGTGAATCTTAAGTTATATTCGCTTAAGCCGTAGCTGTCGGAAATTGTTCCGCTTAAAGTTGTATAGGGAACAAAAGCCGCACCGTAATTTGTCATCTTTGAGCCTGTTACGGTAACATAATATGTATAGCCCTCTTCCGCTTCAACGTCTACGGTAATTATAGAGCCGGAGATAGCTGCGGCGTAGGTTTCTTCCTCAAGAGGAAGCTCGCTGCCGTCTGCTATAATGGTACAAATAGACTCGCTTGTGCTGTCTGAAAGAGATGTCCTGCTGACAACAATAGTCTTTGTGTTGGCTGCGGTTCCTATATAAAGTGAAAGGGTACCGTCTGTCGCAGGTGTGTAATCGCAGTAAGATCTGCTGTCTGTTGTAACGATGCCGTTTGAGGCGGCGCCGTTTGTATTGTTGGATCTTACACCATAAAGACTTCCGCTTGTGGTGTATTCAACAATCTGGGTTGTGGGGCTGTAGTATGTGAAATCGGAACCGTCCACGTCCATAACAGCCGTTCCGCTTGAGTTATCGTCTGCGTTTGTAATCGTCCAGTAGCCGTAGGTCGATGTCACATCGGCAAACACAGTCAAATTCAAAACGGAAAGAACCATCAAAACGGACAAAACAAGAGAAACTCCTCTCTTAAGCCCGTTTCTTTTAAAGCTTACCATAATTAAATTCCTCCTTACTTTTATATCATAATATATTATAATGATATACCTTATAATTTTTGCACAAAAACGGCAAATCAAAAAGGCCTATATAGGTTATTTTACACCATTTCTCTTTTTTTGTAAAGCCCCTGTTTGTTAATTTTTGAGAAGTTTGAATTGTCCGCTGTGATTTCAGCGGCCGGCTGCCGGCGTTGTCAAGGGCAAAGCGGAAATTTTCTCAGAAAAATCCTCTGCAATTTCACCAAAATTTCATTTGTTTTTTTTAGCAATTTTTACAAATTGTTTATTTGGTAAAATAAGTGTATAATAGATAAGTAACATAATTACTTTACTTTCCTATAAGGAGGACATTATGGAAAATTTTTTTAAACTTAAGGAACACAGCACTGACGTAAAAACCGAAATCATTGCCGGTATTTCAACCTTTTTGGCTATGGCCTACATACTTGCCGTAAACCCGTCATATCTTTCGGCGGCAGGCTTAGACGCAGGCAGCGTTTTTACAGCCACGGCAATTTCCGCCGCTATAGCGACTCTCTGTATGGCCTTTATAGCAAACTACCCCGTAGCTCTTGCTTCGGGTATGGGTCTTAACGCTTTCTTTGCTTTTACGGTCTGCGGAAGCATGGGCTATTCTTATCAGGTTGCCCTGACGGCCATTTTAGTTGAAGGTATTATATTTATAATCCTCTCTTTCTTTAAATTCAGAGAAGCTCTTGTAAATAAAATCCCCTCAAACCTTAAATTCGGCATCTCCGCCGGAATCGGTCTCTTTATCACACTGGTTGCTTTAATCAACTCAGGCGTAGTTGTTGCAAACGAATCCACAGTTGTGGGAATGGGCGATTATAAGTCGGTGGCTTTTGTACTTTCTATTCTCGGTCTTATAATTATTGCCGCCCTGCAGCACTACAAGGTTCCGGGAGCTATTCTCTTAGGTATAATTATTACTTGGATATTGGGTATTTTTGCCCAGCTCATAGGCTGGTATGTTCCCGCAGAGGGCACGTCTTTAATACCCTCCCTCTCTCTTTCAAGTTTTTCCGCTCCTACATTCTTTGCCTTTGACTTCGGCTTTATAGTCCAAAACTTTGCAAGCTTCACTCTTATAACCTTTATCTTCCTCTATACGGATATTTTTGACACGGTAGGCACTCTTATAGGCGTAGCAAGCAAGGCCGAGCTTCTTGATGAAAACGGCGAGCTTCCCAACGCTAAGGGCGCCCTTCTTTCAGATGCTGTAGGTACTGTTGTAGGCGCTTGCTTGGGTACGTCAACCGTAACAAGCTATGTTGAATCAACCGTAGGTGTTGCTTCAGGCGGAAAAACAGGTTTAACGGCAGCCACAACAGCCGTTCTCTTCCTTGTTTCAATTATATTTGCGCCTATTTTCCTTGCGATTCCTACCTTTGCCACAACTCCCGCTGTTGTTTATGTTGGTCTGCTTATGCTTACCTCAGTTAAAAACATAAACTTCGAGGGCGATATTGCCGATTCTGTTTCGGCTTTCCTTGCTATCGTTATAATGCCCCTTACCTACTCCATAGCAAACGGCATTATGTTCGGCGTTATAGCTTGGGTTCTCCTCAAGATATTAACAGGCAAAATCAAGGACATTAATCCCATTATGTGGATTTCCGTTGCTCTTTTCATAATTTACATAATCGTTCAGGTTATCTGATAAATAAAAAAACCGAGCCCCTTATGATTCGTATGAACCGTATCGGGGCCGTTTTTTTATACCGTTATTACAAAGCGTCTGTTGTTAAATTTTTCTATGGCAAGCTCAAGGCCGTAAGTTTCCTTTATTGTTTCCGTTGTTATAACCTCTTTCGGCTCGCCGTATTTTATGATTCTGCCCTCTTTCATAGCCACAATTCTGTCGCTGTAATAGGCGGCCTGATTTATGTCGTGGAGAACCATTATTATTGTTATGTGATATTCCCTGTTGAGTCTTTTAATAAGGCGGAGAGTTTCAATCTGGTGTTTAATGTCAAGATAGGTTGTCATTTCGTCCAAAAGTAGGATTTTGGTGTTCTGGGCCAAGGCCATAGCTATCCATACTCTCTGGCGTTCGCCGCCGGAAAGGTTTGCTATTCTCTTTTTGCGGAATTTCTCTATTCCCGTAGCCTCAAGGGCAAAATTTATACACCTTTCGTCCTCGTTGCGGTCTCTTTTTAAGCCGTTTGCGTGGGCAATTCTGCCGTAGCTTATAAGCTTTTCCACCTTTAAATCTCCCGGGGCTGTGTTATGCTGGTGAACAATGGCAAGCTCCCTTGCGAAGCGTTTTAAGGGAATTTTGTCTATATCCTCCCCGTTAAGAGTTATAATACCCTTTTGGGGCTTTAAATTTTTGGACATTACATTAAATAAGGTGGATTTTCCTCAGCCGTTTGCCCCTATTATGGTTGTTATTTTGTCCCTTTCCACCTTAAAGGAGATATCGTTAAGCACCTTTCTTGTGTTGTCGTATCCGAAATCAACGCCTTTAATTTCCATAGGTCTTATCACTCCTTTTAAGAAGAATAATAAAGAAGGGTCCGCCTGCGACAGCCATAATTACCGCCGGGGAAATTTCGTAGGGGTAGGCTATGAGCCGCCCCACAGTATCCGCAAGAAGCATTGTAAAGGCACCCAAAAGGGCTGAAAAGGGAATTAAAAGCCTGTGTTCGCTTCCCACGAGGATTCTGCCCATATGGGGAACAATAAGCCCCACAAAGCTGACAGCTCCGGCTACGGCTGTTGTTATGGAGGCCAAAAGCACAGCCACCACCGACACAACAAGCCTTAAAGCTGTTACGTTTACGCCAAGACTTCTGACGGTTTTGTCCTCAAGGGACAACAGATTGCACCTGCCGGCAATAACAAGAGCCAAAACAAGACCTATAATAACATATATGGCAAGAAGCCTTACGTCCGACCATGTTTTCATAGATATGTTTGCCTCTATAAGCTCCGAAGCACTTGTATAGCTTTGACCGCTCATAGAATTAAAGGCACTTGAAAGACCCGAAAAAACAGCGTCTATAGCCACGCCCACAAGAATAATTCTAAGGGGCGAAAAGCCGTTTTTATAGGAAAGGCTGTAAACAAGAACGCAGGCCGCCATACCGCCCATAAATGAAAACACGGGGGTAAAGAAGAAAAGCGTGGGAAAATAGGCTACTATAAGGGCGCTGACGAAGCTTGCGCCGGAGGATATACCTATTATGCCCGGGTCCGCAAGGGGGTTTTTCAAAACCGCCTGAAAAAGAACGCCGCTGACCGCCAAAGCCGCCCCTGCAAGCATAGCTATTATAATTCTGGGGAATCTTAAGTCGTAAATTATAGCCACAGTATCGTCATAGGCCACAAAAAGCCCTCTGAAAAAGCTGACCGTAGCTGACTTTAAGGCTTCCCGAATTGACGGAAAATATAAACAGCCCCCAAAGCAAAACAATAATTACAACAAAGCTTATAATTTTTTTACCCTTCATAATCAGTCACCGTAAAGCATTGGCTCTAAAGCCGCCAAAGCCTGAGGATAGTCAAAGGTTGCGCTCATACCGAAAAGCATATAGTCAACGTCGTAAACCTTTCCTTCCGAAACGGCTCTGAAATGCTTCCATATATCGTTTTCGGAAAATTCCTTTTCAGACATTTCAAGAGCCTCTTTAGGCAGACCGTGGGCCGTTCTTATAATAACGTCAGGGTCTCTCGCAAGCATTTCCTCAGGGCCGATTGTAAGAAAGTCCTTTTCCTCGTCACTGAAAACGTTTACTCCCCCTGCTAATTCCACAAGAGAGCCTGCGTAGGAGTTGCCCGTCGCCACAAGATAGCTTCCCGGCAGACCCATAAGAACCAAAACCTTGGGGGCTTCCCCTGTGTGCTTGCTTGAATAGCTTGACATAAATTCGTTATATTCGGCCACTATAGCCGCCGCTTCCTCCGACTTTCCGTATTTGTCCCCTATGAGCTGAACGCTGTCATAGAGACCCTTTACGGAGCGGAGATTTAAGAAGGTATAGTTTACGCCCATGTTCTCATACTGAACCTTAAGGTCTGTTTCGAGAGTGTCGGGGCTTAAAACGTCTGTGGGGTTTAAGCTCTTTATAATTTCAACGTCGGGAGACATAGGAGAGCCAACAGTTGTAACTCCGTTATAGCGTGAAGCTATGGCCGTTACGGTGGTTTCGGGAACGCCTACAAGGCTTAAACCCAGTCTGTCTGTAATATCGCAGATAGAGGCCGAGGTCGCTATTATTCTCGTACCCTCAGGGGCAGTGGTTTCCGCGGGCTTATCTGCGTTTGCTGCGGCTTGGCTGTTGGCCTGCTTTTCTCCGCTTTCCGCTTTCGCCATTATGTCGGAATCAACCTCTTCTCCCGATGAACCCGAGGCCGTTGTTTCCTCCGCCTCTGCTTCAGTGCTTTCCGTTTCGCCATCAAGGGTTTCGTCCTCCGAAGCCTTGTCATCTTCCGCTTCCGTTGTTTCCTCTGTTTCACTTTCGGGGGCGTTTTTGGAGCTTGAAGCACAGCCCGCAAAGAGAGCTATAGCTAAAACAACAAGTGTCAGTAAAAATAATTTCTTTTTCAAGCCCTCTCCCCCTTAATTTCCGTAATATTCCGTATAGTTGCAGAGCATAGAAGCTACGTCCGCCCTCGTTGCGCTTGAGGTATAGTCATAGCCGTTTGTGTTCTGCTTTGTTATTATGCCGGCCTTTCCTGCCGAAACAACGCTTTCCTCAGCCCATGAGCTTACGCCTGTTGTACCGGGGGAAATGCTCTTTGTTTCAAAGCTGACACCCTTATAAGCCGCATATTTTACGAGAATAACCGCCGCCTGTTCACAAGTAACCGCCGTGTCGGGGCTGAAAAGGCCGTTTCCCGTTCCGTTTACTATGCCGTTTGCGTTAGCCCAGGCTATATAGGGGGCGTAGTACATAGAATTGTCAACGTCCGTAAATTCCGCCGTGCCGGAGATTTCCTCGCCGCTCATTCTGCCTAAAACAGTAACGAACATACCTCTTGTCATACTGTTCTCGGGGCTGAATGTGTCGGCTGAGGTTCCGCTGAAAAGACCTGAGTCAACAGCTTTTATAATTTCGCTTTCCGCCCAGTGGCCGTCAATATCCGTAAAGGCCGCCGCTGCACTGTCGTTTGTTTCCTCTGTTTCTTCTGCTTCCGCCTCTGTCTGTGTGTCCTCTGCTTCTGTTTCGTCAAGGCTTGTGCCTGAAACGGCTGTTGACATATCACAGTTCATATAGAAGCAGACGTCTCTGCCCATAGGAGCAACATACATTGTTATTCTTATATAGCTGTCCCCTGCCGGGGCAGAAAACCTAAGGTCTGCGCTGTCTGTTGAGGAGCTTTCCTTTATAACATTATATGAAACGTCCGAATAGCTTCCTCCCGGCTCGTCCTGTACGGCAAGCCTTATGTCGGATAAATTGCTGTAAAGGAGCATACGCATTGTTATAATAACTCCCTCATCTGTTTCTTCTATAACGGCCTTTTCATAAACCGCACTTCTGCACATTCCCTCGCCTAACTCTGCATTTGCTGTTCCGCCGTCGTCTGTCTCCCCTGTGTCGGGGTTTAAATAACTCGTCACCGTGTCGGCCACATAGCTTTCCGCCCCTAAGGCAGTCACGCCGAAAATTCCCAAAACAAGGCTTAAGGCCGTTGCCGCCGCTATAATTCTTTTCGATAAATTCTTCATAAAAACCTTACTCCTTTCAAAAACGGAATGAGGGAAGGCAGATTTTGCCCTCCCTAATTCTTATATTTTACTTACTTTTAAGCCTCAGCTTCTTCTGTGTCGGTTTCAGCCTCTTCTTCGGTTTCTTCCTCGGAATTCTCTTCTTCGGAAGTCTCTTCTTCATCGCTTTCGGAAGCCTCGGCTTCTTCCTCATCGTCCTCCGCTGTTCCTGCTGCTTCGGCTGCCGCTTCTTCTAAGGCTTCAAGCTTTTCGGGCATATATTCGCCTGTAAAGTTTACAAGCACAGTGGCAATCTCGGCTCTTGTGGCTGTTCCCTTGGGGTCAAAGCCGCCGTCGGTTCTGCCGTTTATAACGCCTGCCGCCGCAAGTCTGTCTACGCCGTCCTTAGCCCGGCTTCCTATATTGGCTTCGTCGTTAAATGAGGGCTTGTAAACCGTCTTAAATTCAACTCCCATACTGTCTGCAAGTCTCGTGATTATAGCCGCCATCTGCTCTCTCGTTATATTTTCATAGGGAGCAAACTCGGTTTCGCTCATACCTGCTACAACGCCGTTGTTATAAGCCCAAACAACATAGGGGTAGAAGTAGTCGTCGCTGTTTACATCCTCAAAGCCCGTTTCGCCGGATGTTGTTTCACTAACGTCCATAAGTCTGCCTAAAACAGTTACAAACATAGCTCTTGTGGCTGAAACGTTGGGACCGAACTGTGTATCGGTCATTCCGTTAAACAAGCCGAGTTCAAGGGCTTTAATAATGCTTTCTTCCGCCCAGTGGCCTGAAATGTCCTCAAAGCCCATAATGGAAATAACTTCATCAGCCGCTTCTTCAAGGTCTATTTCTTCGACAACTTCTTCTGCCGTTTCGCCTGTTACGGCTATGGCAAAAAGCCCGAATTCCTTTACGGCAATTACATAATAGGCCTTGTCGTCGGAAAGAGTATATTCAATCTCAGTCTTTGAGCCGTCATCGTTTATTCTGTAAATAGTGACGTCCTTGCCCTTTGTATCGCCTACGGGGAAATAAACCGTAGCCGTTCCCGAAGGCTCTACCTCAACGGAGCCTAAAACCGCCTTTATGCTGTAAAGTATAAAGCTTGCTGCCTCATCGCCTAAGGCCGTCTCTGTGTTGTCGTAAGACTCGCCCTCGGTTATGATCTCAATCTCAAATTCCGTTCCGTCGTCGAATACATATTCGTCTGCATAAATCTTAACACACGTATCTGTATTCGTAGAGCTTACGGAGCTTCCGCCGGAACTTGAGCTTCCCGATTTAACCGTGGAATCCTGTGTCAGGGTTGCGTCGCTGTCGGCTTCTGTCATACCCGAGAAGTTAAGCTTAAGCCTTGCTGCAATCCAGCCGCCGGTATTTTCTGTTATACCGTCCATAGGCGTATAGGGTACGCTGATTTCAACGTCTGCATATTCTGTAGTCAGGTCTGAGATTTCAAATGAAAACATTGTTACGTATGTAAAGGTATGCTCTGAGCCGTCATATTTGGTGTTTGTTGTAAATTTGTCGGTAGAGAGATAGCTTATTGAAACCTCATCGCTCTGAATGCCCTGTAAAGTTGAGGTGTATCCGCTTACGGAAACGGGGTTTGTAGCAACCTGAACGGTGGCTGTTCCTCCGCTTACTGTTACAAGGGCTTCCCTGTTGTTTGCAAAGGCTGCGTCTCCCATAGAAGCCTGGTCAAGGTTTGCGTTCCAGAGATAAATATCCATCCAATACTTGCCGTCTGCAATATCGTCGTCATCATCGCCGCTGCTGCTTGATGAAACCGCCGTAAATCTTATGTCGGCGGAGCTTACTGCCGAAGAAACACCGTCCTTAATCGCCACAGCATATACCGTTATTGTTTCGCTTGAGCCCGTTACGGTAAATTCGCCGCTGTAGGCATTGGAGCTTTCAGAGGGAACAGAACCGTCTGTTGTGTAGTAAATTGCCGCTCCGTCCTCAGCCGTAATCGTTACGGTTACCGTCTGATTGTTCTTGGGAGATGAATCGGAAAGTGTAATTACAGGCGAGTCTGTTTCTTCCTCGTCGTCTGCGTCCTCGATAATTACTGCGTTTGCCCAGTCAAACTCAAGTCTTGCGGCCTGATCGAAGCCTTCCATAGCGTCTGAGCTTATGCGGATGTAAATAACGTCCTCCTGTTCCGAATCCCTGCTCATTCTGAAAATTCTCGGAAATTCGGAAGTGGTTTCGTCGCCGCTTGTGTAGTTAAGACCGTAGTCTGTGAAATATTCAACTATATCAGCGGAAATTTCATATTCAGAATCATTCCACCAGTCATAATTCATTTCGCCGGCCTCGGGATAACTCCAAAGCTTTATTAAATGTCCGTAAAGACCGGCATAATATACAGCCTTAACCGTAAGCTCAACTGTACTTGAACCATTCTTAACCGTAACTATGGCGTTGCCGTCAAGAGCGGCGTTGCCCATAGACTCGGAGCCTTGATTTACCTCGCTCATCATAACGACGGGAACGCTGTATACAACAGCCTCGGAATCATCTTCAACCGCCGTCAGTGTGTCAACGTCTATGGCAAGCCTTACAATGTGGGTCATTGTTCCCACAGGCGTGTTTACAACAAGCCGAACATTTTCTATATCGTCAACGTTTTCAAGCTCTACGGTTACATAATAATAGCCGTCCTCATCGGTTGATACTTCAAGGACTTCATAGGTTTCGCCGTCAAGTGCCTGAGAAATATCCCCTATCATTGAATTTGTGTAGGCAAGCTTTACATAAGCCTTGCCGTCGGAAACAGTGATAGGAACATCTGTTGTTGTAAAGTAGTTTCCTGCACTTGAGGTTTCGTCCGAATCCTCCTTGAGGATAGAGATGTCTGCCGTATACTCGCCGTCATCAGCCTCTGTTACGTTTGTATCGTCATCGTCATCATCATCGCTGTTGTCATCGTCGCCGTCGTCAACCGCAAGAGAAAGAGCTGAAAGAACAGCTTCAACGATTGCGTCCGAGGAATGTGTTGCTCCGCTGACCCCGTCTACAGCGTAAATCGCCGCTGCGTCCGTTGCCGAAAGACCCACAAGCTACTCGGAAAGCCCCTCAGCAGCCGATTCAAGCTTTGACTGTGAGGTCGTGTTTCCTGCCTCGCCCTCAACACTGACTGCGGTTATAACATCGTCCGCAACTGTCACCGTAACGGTAACATCATAGCCGAAAACAGCCACAGCAGCCGTGCCCGTGTAGGTGGTTTCGGTTGTTTCGCCGTCGTCAGTGTCATCGCTGCTGTCGTTTGCATAGTCAAAGGCCAAATAAGCATTTGTCGACATATCCATAACGGCAATGTACATATTTACATATACTCCGTCATAGCTGTTATCCGGCAGGTCAAACTCGATTTCCGATATGTTTCCGTCGGAATTTTCCGTTCCGTCCGCTGCAACAATGTCGCCCGAAGCCGAAGTCCCCTGATAAATTACCCAGTCGGAAGCCCAGCCCGTTATCGTACCCACGGTTACAGAGGTAAGCTCAATCTTAACCCTTGCCGTGCCGTCGTCGCTTACAATAAGCTGACCGCCCACAATACGGCTTGCCGCCATAGAGTCGTTCGCCGTGTTGCTCACGTTTTTAAGGGAAACGCCTATGTCATAGGTTCCCGGTGCATAAGCAACACCGCTTGAGCCGAAAGAATATTCTGTTTCGTCCGCAAGCTCCGCAGAGACTGTCTCCGTTAAGGAAAGAGCACTGTCGGAAGTCGCCGCTTCTTCAATATTTTCGGCCTTATCATTCGTTTCGGCCCATGCCCCTACGCTTAAGCAGGACGCCGCCATAACGGCGGAAAGTGCAGCCGAAAGAATCCTTTTAAACTTCATTCTTTTATCCTCCTGTCTTTATTAAATTATAAGTTGTTTATAAAATATCCTCCTTTCGGATATAAACAGATTTTGATTAGTTTAGGCTAACTCAAATCCGAAAAAAATTACTGCCGCATACTTTAAAACCTGTAAATTATCAGTTAGTCAAGCCTAACCAATTTCAAATTGCTCCCTTTATAAATATAAGGATCAATCTGCCCTCAAAGCTTTTGTTTGGGTTGAACCGTTCCTTAAGGTTAAATATATAATTATTAAAGGAGAACAACTTTAAGCCCGTCATACAGGTTAAAAAGCCTGTCGGCAGTAAAATGTTTTCAAGTCCGCCAAATTATCAGTCTCAGCTAACTTAAATTAGCATTAGCTAACCCATAATTAAAGTATCATAAATTTTAATATTTGTCAAGGCAATTTTTAAATTTTTTTATTTATTTTGAATCAATGTCATTTAGTTAACATAACAAGATGAATAGCAAATTCTTCCATTTA
>JAJQFB010000018.1 GCA_021201395.1 Clostridiales bacterium
GGTTACACCCTTAATTGAAAAATTGCCCCTTAAATTAAATAAATGACATTGCTTCAGCACTTTTGAATTGTCCTGAAGTGAAAAGTTTATTTCCACTTTAAGGGGGTGGAAGTGGACGTTAGTCTTACACAAACTTCCACTTCCGCAAGGGTTACAATTAGTGTTACACTTTTTATACCTGACAGTCATTAGAAAGGCGGGTATAAAATGAAAAACAATGCTTTTTTACACCTTGCACTTGATGAACGACATATTATACTTACAGGTATAAAAAACGGTTCTACTAAAACAGAGATTGCTCAAACAATCGGGAAGGACAAATCTACTGTTGGAAAAGAAATTAAGCTGCACCGTTCTCTTACTCATAAATGCAGTATACCTTTGAAATGTGCCGCTTACCGCAAATGTGTTTTTGAACGAAGGTGTACTGCTGACTGCCCTGAATATCAGCCATTCCGCTGTTCAAGGCGTGACCGTTCTCCGGGCACCTGTGACGGATGTTTCGGTTGGAAATATTGCAGATTTAACAAGTATACATACTCCCCCGAAGAAGCACAGGCGGATTACAGGGAAACTCTCGTTGATTCCGGACAGGGAGTAAATCTTACCGTTTCGGAAGCCAAAAAAATAGCCTCTGTTGCCAAATCACTATTGGATAAGGGTCTTTCGCCTTACCGTATTCTTGAAATTCACCCGGAATTAAATATTTCCGAAAAAACTTTATACAACTATATTGAGAGCGGTGTTTTTCACAAAATTGCCGGAATTACGGCATTGGATCTTCGCAGGCAGGTTTCAAGAAAATTTTCAAAGAAAAAGTCAATAACCCACAAAAAAAGAAAAGAAAACAAATATTTGAAAGGTCGAACATATAAGGATTATAAGCAATATATTGATGAAAATCCCGATGTGTTTATTGTACAAATGGATACCGTCTATAACTCAGAAGTTTTGCTGCGCAAAACCCGTGCTGTGCACGTCCCGACATCTTTCGGGTTCCCGATGATATTTGGCAGGCATGCAAACCTAAGGTGCAAATATGGAAACAGGCATTTTGGGTGTAGAGGTTACTGCGTTGATACAGTGGAGAAAATGCAAAGAAAATTCAAAAGTACATAAAAATCAATCGGAAGAAGATAAAATATATTATCAAATATCCCTATAGGGGTACACTGACCCGTTTACGGGTGAGCCGATACCAAAAAACAAGAAGTAAAACCGCTTAAGCGAGAAGCATGATGAAGTGGTGTGGGAGTCAGACTTATTCAATGCACTTACAAACGCTGATCGATAACAGCTTCTTATAGGAGCAGAACAAGCCGCCGACTTATCCGGTGGTTTTGATCGGTTATAAACAAGTATTTTTCAACCAATGAAAAACAAAACCCCACAGCCAAAATAAAGGCAATTAGAATTATTAAAATTGTTTTACCTAAATTTTTCACATTAATTCTTCTTGTATAATAAAATTTTTAAAACCTTTAAGGCAAAATAAGAACAAAGGTTTAAAGATTTTCCATAGTTTCGGAAATAAAGCCGCAGGTTTCACCGGCAAGCAGACCGTAGGAGCCTTTTTCTTTTTCGGCGGCTTCGGCGCTTAAGCCGTTTATATATGTGCCGAGACAGGCGGCGTCATAGGAGCTTAAGCCCTGTGCTGACAGCCCGGCGATTATCCCGGCCAAAACATCGCCGCTGCCGCCCTTTGACATAGCCGGAGTTCCCGTTATATTTATGCAGGCCTTGCCATCGGGGGAGGCCGTAACCGTTGAAGCGTCCTTTAAAACCACAACCGCCTTATATTCAGCCGCAAAATTCAAAGCCGTATTTATGGGGTCTTTTTTGATTTCCTCCGCAGTTTTTCCGCAAAGACGGCTCATTTCGCCTATGTGGGGAGTTAAAATTACTCTTGCTTTTGTATTTTTTAAAAGCTCCTTTTCTTCCGCAAGGCAGTTTATGCCGTCGGCGTCTATTATAAGTATTCCCCTGATTTCAATAAGCAGTGTTCTTATAAGGGCTTTTGTATTCTCTGTCACACCCAAGCCGGAGCCCGTCAAAACAACGGATTTTTCGGTTAAATCGGATTTAACGTTCTCATAAGCGGCGGCTGTCAGAAAACCGCCTTCATCGGGAACAATTTTTGTTACCGCTTCCGTCAGACTTTGGTGTATTATGTCGGCGGTTTTTTGGGTGCATACTCCGTAAACAAGGCCTACACCGCTTCTGTAGGCCGCCGTAAGGTTTAAAACCGCTGCCCCTGTCATTTGGCTGCTGCCGGAAAAGGCGTAAACGTGTCCGTAGGTTCCCTTGTGGGAGGAGGGGCTTCTTTTGGGAAGCATAGTCTTTGCGTCTTTCTTTGTCAGCGTTTTAAGAGCAGGTTTTCTGTTCGGTAAATCGGTTTGGGGTATACCTATGGAGCCCGTAAGAAGCTTTCCTGTATACTCTCTTGCAGGGAAAAGCAGAAGCCCGGCTTTAGGCAGATGGAAAGTGTAGGTCAGGTCTGCTTTTATGGCATTTTCGTAGGCCTCTCCGCTGTCTGAATTTACTCCCGTAGGGCAGTCGGCGGCTATAACATATTTACCTGAACTGTTTATTTTTTTGCAAATTTCCGCAAGCTCCTGTCGGAGACTGCTTGAAAGACCCGTACCCGCAAGAGCGTCAACTATTATGTCAGCCTCCGCAAGGGCAGAGTTTAAATCTTCCGAAAAAGGAATATTCATAGCTTTTGCTGTATTGTAATTCAGGGAGCAGTCCTCCGTGGCCTTTTCAAAATCTCCGTAGGGGAAGATAAGGGTATTAAAGCCCCTTGAAAACAGGCCTCGGGCTATGGCGAAGCCATCGCCGCCGTTGTTGCCCTTTCCGCAGAAAACGGTTATTTTCTTTGTTTTGTCAAAGCTTTCTTCTATATAATTTACTATATTTAAGGCGGCGTTTTCCATAAGTATAAGAGAGGGAACACTTAGCTCCTTTATGCCGATTTCCTCGGCTTTTTTCATCTGTAAATTTGTTAAAACCGTCAAGCTTTACTCCTCCTTTTCCGCCGTAACAAAAGCCGCGGCATATTCCTTTTCGTGGGATATTGATACATTGTAAATTAAACCGCCGTATTTTTCCGCCGCTCCTCTTAGGTTTACAACGGGCTTTCCCGGCTCATCGTGTAAAATCTCTATGTCTTTAAGGCCTATTTCTCTGAAGCCCAAGCCCAGAGCCTTTACAAGAGCCTCCTTTGCGGCGAAACAGCCTGCCAGTCTTTCGGGCTTTCCTCCAAACTCTTTAAGCTCCCTTTCCGTAAAGGCAAAGCTTAAGAAGCTTTCCTTTGCATCCGTCAGTCTTTCCACTTTAATTATATCCGTTCCGATTCCGTAAAGCATTTAAACACATCCTCGTATAATTAGTTTGTAGCCGACAGCAAAGGTTACAAACTTATTTTTTTCAGTACAAATTTGTGTTTCACATTATTTGTACAATTTACAGTTTCTTGTTCCATCATGGTATCCCAAGTGCTATAATGATTTTATAAGAATCTTTAGCTGTGGTCGCTGCCTCTCACATCCTGCGACATTTTATGATTGCCGAGAAAGCTTGCAGCCCGAGCGATGCACTTAGATTTATTACACAAATGATGTGCTGCCGAGCATCAGCCGCCGGCAGGGTATTTTTTGCCGGATGAGCGCCGATAATGCGAGAGTTAGATCGGTGCATTGGCTTGGGATAAGCCATGGCTGTATTCTTCATCCTAAAAAGAAAGAAAGTGATTTTAGAGTGAAGAAACGACTTTGTAACAAAGTCGTTGATTGATTATCTGTCAACACTTTTTGTCGGTATTGACACAGTTTCTCGAACAAATGTTATTTCGGCTATCGATTTTAATCAGGATTTTTTTGTCAAAATGAAGTCTATACCAAACACTAGGGACGGAACTGCACAGATAGAAAATATGATTGTAAATATCCTTAAGGAATCGCTGATTAATTAGCTAATCGCATCTTAGGTTTTGCTTTTTCCGAGTGCTGCGTCAGCCGCTTTCAACGTAGGCTCCGGCTACGCCCTCAAGCGACTTTCTTGCCCTCGAAAAAATCAACAGAGAACCCGAAAGAAATCGGGCGGCGTGAAAGGGTTTTTACATCTCAAGATTAATGACAAAACCCTTTCACGCTTGAAGCCGGTTTTGTGTAGCAAAACTTCTGAATCTAATCTGCTTCGGCTAATTAATCATCGCTTCCTTAATGAAAACCATATTTTCAAATATGTCATTATTGGAATGGAGTCTGCGAGCTTTTATGGAGTACATATTGCCAATTATCTTTCCGTTTCCGATAAGTTAACTCCGTTTTCTGTTCGTGTTTATTGTCTGAATCCTAAAGAAGTTGCAAAATATAAGGCTTCTTTTAATGCCCTTGATAAAACCGACGGAATAGATTCTTTTGTTATTGCCGACTTTGCCCGTGTCGGACGCATAAGCATTCAGCCGTGGCAAGGTTCACAATATCTTGCTTTACAGCGTCTTACCGAACACCGTATGCACATAACGGAATGTATTGCCCGGGAAAAATCCTATATGCTGAATAATATATTCCTTAAATTCAGTGAATTTGCTATGCTTCAAAAGAATGAACACCCATTCTCAAATAAGTATGGATCAACGGCGGAAGCTATACTCACAGAATATCTGACAAATGAAGATTTGGTAAATGCCTCTATGGAAGAACCGATTGACTTTATAAATTCCAAAAGCCGAGGGCGTATTTCCGAGCCGCAGGAAACGGCGGTACTGCTTCAAACAGCAGCCAAAAACTCTTATAGACCGAATAAATGCCTTTATGAGCCTTTAACCATCTCTATAGCTTGTTCTTTCAACTGCATTTCTTCTTTTGAAAGAGAACTCAAAGCCATTGATTCCGCTATTCTAAAGACGGTAAATGGCTTGAATCCCGTTGAATATGCGGTGTTGAATTCCATACCCGGAATCGGCAAGGTCTGCTCTGCCGGAATACTTTCCGAAATAGGCAGCATTAAATGGTTTAAAGATAATGATGCCCTTGCCAAATATTGCGGTATTGCTTGGAAACGCAGCCGGTCAAGCAAATTTGAAGCCGAAGATACACCTATGAGCAAAGCCGGCAATCGCTATCTGCGTTATTACATCATGGAAGCAACAGGCAGCATTATCAGACATTGTCCCGAGTACAAAGCTTTCTATGATAAAAAGTTTGCTGAAGTAACTACTCATCAGCATAAAAGAGCGCTCGCATTGACTTCCCGTAAATTTTTACGTATGCTTTTTGGTCTGTTGGACAAAAGCCAACTCTACTCTCCGGACAAGAGTAGATAATCTGCACATCGTTTATCAATCCAATGCCCGTTTTCCGCATTGGTTTTTTTAAGTCACCTCTTTTTAAGAAATTTATTTTAAAATTTCCTTATTTTCTTCTTGACATATTACTAAATTACCTTACGAATATTTTAACATTATTTCCCGTAAATTGAAAGTATGTTTTCCGGATTTTTTATAAAATTAAAAATAATTTTTGCAAAGCTCAGCTGCAAAATTTTTTATAATAAGGTATGCTATAATATGATAAAGTATAATCCGACTGATGATACCGATCATTTGAAATGGCTTCACATTATGATTTCAAATATCAAAGCAACTATTGAGGGTGCATATCATGGTATATATAACAAATATATCCAATGCTATTTGGACGAGTTCAGCTATCGCTTTAACAGGCGTTTCAGCAAGAAACCTATGCTTGACCATTTGTTAGAATGCTGTGTCCGGGCTCCTTATAAAAAGTTTGCTGAGCTTTGTATATAGTCATTTACTTTAAGGAAACGATGATTAGTTCGCCGAAGCAGATTTGCCGCAGATTTTTTCGAGTGTGAGGAAAGCATTTGAGGGCATAGCCGGAGCCTATGTTGAAAATGCGTGACGAAGCAATCGGAAAAATCGGCGGTGAAGCTGCGATGAGCTAATTAATCAGCGGTTCCTTAAACAAAATAATTTAACAAAAAGTTCAAGACCGATTTTCTTAATTTCAGTTAAGAGCTTTTTAGTTTGAGATATACTAAACGCCTTGAACATTTACAACAGCTTAAACTGAGTTGCAGCTAAGATGCTTTGGTTAAGCTATTCTGACTGCAAATCTCACCAGCGTTTAGTATAATATAAGATATTTTTAAGGAAATGTTGATTTAACCGGCGCAATTTTTACCAAAACACGACAAATATGGTATAATACAGATAACAAATCTTGGCTGATAGGTATTGTAGTTGAATTTTTATCTTCTTTAAATCATCGTTTCCTTAATGTAACTGACGGAAACAAATTTTGCTTTTTCCCTCGTCGCTTAGATTACGATAAAGAAGATATATTTTCTCGGCAAGCTCAACATTAGACGCAAACTTACCCTCCTGCAAAAGCCGACCTATACGCTCCGCAACCTCTTTCCCGGATATAAGCTGTGCATTTCTATTATACTGAGCCGTTTTTCCTGCCGCAAGGTGAATCCCATCGTCCGCATACCAAGCCGAAACACTTCTGTTTCCTGCCTGAATCCCAAAATCGCCGTGGTAAATGCTTTTAAGGCTTTCGGCGATTTCCTCGGTAGACTTTTGCTTCATAAACTCCGCAGCAATCATCATACGGGCATTTGTTGTGTTGCTTCCCTGCTGCAAAAAGCCTGAACTGTCAACATAATGTGCTGAATCCTTTCCGTTTCTGTGCAGCACAACAATATCTCTGAAGCGGACAAACTGTGTCCTTTAAAATCTTCGGGACGGTCATTGTTAAAACGGACAAAAATATCCTCAAGAGTAGTTTCGGGGGAAAGAGGGGCGGTATAGATAAGCTCGTAGTTGTCTTTTTCAACCTCAAGTTCGACCTTTTTTAATCAGCATAGGAAACAAAACGGTGATACCTTGTTTTATCGCCCTCTTTTAGCTGATAGATTGAAAAAGTATCTTCCGTTTTGGCATTTTCCTCAACTTCTTTCTCGGCGGCTTTCTTCCTATGGGCTATCAAAGCTCCGTTGCCGTTAAGCATAAGAGAATACTCGGCGGCAATTCTGCCCATTTCAATAAAGTCCTCGTATGTTTCGCCCGGTGTCTTTCCCGTAGCAAAGTTAATCCGTCCCTTATCCGTCACCATATCAATGTCGATATAAATTCCCTCGGAACCGCCGAAATTTACGGTACAGTCAAAAGATTATGAGCCTGTTTTGGGTATAGGCTCTTTTTCGGTAAGCGGTCAATAATTTAAAAAAATTCTCTGGCTTCTGAGCTTCAACTCCGGTATAATATAAACCAGTGATTGATGGTTTAGGGAAATAAAAAAATTTTACGGAAAAATGCTGTGCTCCACGCATAAAGAAAAACTTGATTATATTGAAAATGTTGCTTTTCTTTATTGCTCTTCCGCTTGATTTTTCCGCCCGAACTGCAAAAAATCATCTTAAATTCAATATAGTAGATTTTTTGCAGTTTAGCTAAAATTATTTTTTATTTTGAATTTTTCATCATTCGCTTAAATGAATTGAGGCTCTTTTCCAATGAAAGGAGTTTTACATATGAGCGAAAAAAGACGGGATAATAAAAAGCGTGTTCTTCGCACAGGAGAGAGCCAACGTAAAGACGGACGGTATGTTTATAAGTATACCGACAACAACGGTGAAGTTCGTTTTGTTTACAGCCGGAAATTAGATGAAAGGGACAAACTGCCCAATGGCAAAAGAGAGTGTGAAGCTCTCAGAACCTTAGAAAAACAGATAAGGCAGGACTTGGACAGAGGTATCGACCCAAGCGGAGCAAAGATTACGGTTTTGCAGCTTGTTGAAAAATATGCGGCACAAAAAAACGGAGTTCAGCATAGTACTAAGAAAACATACAATGCAGTAATAAACCGTTTAAAAAGGGAACCCTTTGGTCAAAAGCAGATAACCAAAGTTAAAATTTCCGATGCTAAAGAATGGACTGTTAATCTTCAGAAAAAAAGGCGGACTTTGTAAAGGCACTGTCAAGAGTTATAAAAAAGTACTTCGGCCTGCATTTGAAATAGCCATTGAAGATGATTATATTTTCAAAAATCCTTTTCAGTTCAGCTTGGCAAAAATTATAACAAATGACAACAGGAAAAGAGATGCCCTTACGGAAGAACAGGAAAACAGTTTTCTTGATTTTATAAAAACCGACAAGAGATTTTGCGGATATTATGATCCGATTTTTGTCTTGTTTAACACGGGCTTGCGTATTTCGGAGTTGTGCGGCTTAACTTTTGCGGACATTGATATTAAAAATAAAGTTTTAAATGTTGACCATCAGCTTCAGCGTATTAACAATATCGGATTTCATATCACAGACACTAAAAGCAAATCGGAAGAGAGAAAAATTCCTATGACCGATGATGTGTGCGAAAGTTTCCTCAAAATTATGAGCGGCAGACAGGGACAAAAAATTGAGCCGATAGTAGACGGAAAAACAGGTTTCCTGTTTTTAACTCGCAGAGGTATAACAACTTCACGCAGGGTATGGGAAGGCAGATTTGAAAGAATATGCAGAGAGTATAACAAGGTGCATACCATACAAATGCCAAATGTGACTCCCCATATCTGCAGACACACTTTCTGCTCCAAGATGGCAAATGCCGGTATGAACCCGAAAGCACCCCAGTATCTTATGGGTCGCTCAAATATAAAGGAAACTCTTAATGTATATGCTCATACACACGATGTCGATGCTAACAGCGAATTCCGCAGAGTAGAGCAGATAATCTGAGTTGTTTTACTACTATTTCTACTGCTTTTGACCCACAATTCATCTTACAAAAACCTGACTGTCCGCCGAATTTCAAAATCAAAAAACTGATTATTAAGCCAAAAACACGAGTTTTTCAAGGGCTTCAGAAATATATGGAAGTTTTGCTGCGCAAAACCGCCCTATCGGGAATGTGTTTTTTCATTAATAACATTATTGAGAAAACACATTCACAGTGTCTTTCCGATTCCCATTGATTTCTTTCGTTATTATGCGATAGCCGTATCGTCCCTTGCTGTTATCATAAATATTACGTATTTCTTCAGTCATATGTTTTTTGCGGTTAATTTTTGAAGAAAATTTATAATGTTTTCAAATTGCTGTTAAAGCCCTGTTTTCAGCTGATTTTTCCGATAAAGCGGTAATAGATTTCCACTGTTAGTTGGCTTTTGCCGTTTTCATCGATGGTTTCATAAACATAGATTTTTTCAATAAGATTGTTTAAAATCGGTCTGTCGAGTTTGGTTATGGGAGCATATTTTTCTATCAGGTCTGCAAACTCTTTGGCAGAACGGCTTTGTTCTGTTTGCTGTGACAGAGTTGCTTGGATTTCCGTCAGGCACTTTTTAAGGTCATCTTCTTCCTTTTCAAGATTTTCCGACATAGAAGCATAGCGTTCGGCGGAGATATGTCCGAGAGCTTTATCTTCGTACATACTTTGTAAAATCCTACCTATTTCAACAAGCCTTTTTTGAATTTTTTCCTGTACTTTTTGTGCGGCAATCTTTTTTGCTCCGTATTTCTCGGCTGAAAGTCCGGCAAGACGGTTTATATATTCGTTTTTGTCGGCAGTTACAAGCTCAATATTTTTGCTTATATCGTCAAAAACAATACTGTACAAGTCATTAAAACATATACGGTGGGAAGAACAACGAATTTTTCCGTGTCTCATATAACTGCCACACTCATATTTTGCAAAATATTTTGGTGACGGCGGTTTTTTATAAGCAAGAGAACAGCCGCAGTTTCCGCACTTAATCAAGCCTTTGAATATATTGTTTGGATTATCAGTGTTGACAGGCTTTTTTATACTTAAGCGGTGTTGGACGGTTTCAAAATCCTCTTTGCTTACAAGTGCCTGATGCAATGTCATTTAGTTAACATAACAAGATGAATAGCAAATTCTTCCATTTA
>JAJQFB010000019.1 GCA_021201395.1 Clostridiales bacterium
TCTTTGTTATGCAACTTTTTATTTATTGTACAAAATTTCTTACTTTCACGTTACTTTTCTATGCAGCACGGGAGCCGGAGTATGCCGTAGGAACAGTATATAATTTGGACGAGCTTCTTTTGCAATACAAAAAAATAGACATTAGTCTTAAAAGTATGACGGAGGCCGAATTTAAGCTTAATTTTACAGGGGAATGTTACATAATTCCCGGAGTTATAAGCGCTTCCGATGTTGTATTAAATACCGCCGCATATATTTCTTCCGTACCGGTTGTGTCGGATATTTCCTTTGATTTAAACTCATCTGCTGCGGAAATGTATGTTAACTTTAAGTGGCCGAAAAAGATTGAGCGTTCGGTTCTCGTTTATCGTATGGACGGCTATCCGACAGATATAAATGATCCGCTTGCCTCAAAAATCGAATGCAGTAAACACCAATATGAAGCCAATGCCGGAATATTGATAAGCAACCCCCAAAGAGGAACGTACTATGCCGAAATTTATACATATTTTGAAAGCGGAGACAGGCGAATCTATTCGGACGGCGTAAAGGCTCTTTTGAGCAATGAGCCTCAAAAGGAGGTTTTTACACGATCAAATATAAAAAGCCCGGTTTGTTCAACAAGAAAAGTATATTGTCAATTACAATAGAAACAGACGGCTCCTGTATATTTCCGGCGTTCGTACTGCTCAGTGAGTATAAGAGTACGCCGCTTAAAAAGGGCGACGGTGACATAGTTTGTTCCGTTGCGGAAAATACGGAAATAAAGGGCTCCTATACATTTAATTTTGATGTTGCACAGCTTAGGAAAGATACGAGATTAAAGCTGTTTTTTGTAAACGACAAAAATTATAAGGCGTTTAAAATAGCCTGCAAATCAGGCAGCAGTATTTAATTCAATCATTTAACAAAATAAATTGAAATAAAGTAAAGGAGGATTATTATGGCAGGTAAATTTTTGTGTCCGAGATGTTTTGAGCTTCAGCCCATAGACAGCATAGATTATTTATGCTCCAACACAAGTATAGCTTCAAAATGTCAGCACGCTGTTGACAAAATGCCTCAGCATCCCAAAAATCACAAAAAGCCCGTATGTGAAGAATGCGGTCAGCCCCTTGTTACAAAGGTTTGCCCCAAGTGCGGAGGGGAGCTTCCCTTAAATATAGGCTCGGCAAAGAGCTATCCCATAGCGATTATAGGAGCCAAGGAAACAGGCAAAAGCAACTATGTTGCTGTTTTAATAAATCAGCTTAAAAATGAAGTGGGAAGAGCTTTTAACTGCTCCCTTATGGCCTGCGGCGACAAGACTTTAAACAGTTACAGAACGGAATTTTACGACCCCCTTTTCAGACACCGCACCTGTGTAAGAGGCTCTGACGCAGGCGATGTAGATCCGCTTATATATTCGCTTATTTTTAAACGCAAGGGCGGCTTGTTTAAAAAGGCTGTAAACGATGCCGTTTCTTTGACGTTTTTCGATACTGCCGGTGAAAACCTAAACTCACTGGACTCAATGCAGACCTTTAACCGTTATCTTTATCATTCATCGGGAATTATTCTTCTTTTAGACCCTTTGCAGCTGCCTGCTGTAAGAGATGAGCTTCAGGGAAAAATAAGGCTTCCCGAAGAAAACACAGACGTAAATACTGTTTTAAACCGTACAATAGAAATTATCAGAACGGGTTCGGGAAATACGGATTTAAGCAAAAAAATCAATATACCTATCGCCATATCCTTTACGAAAATAGACGCTGTTGACGAACTGCTCGATCCCGCAAGCTGTTTGAAAAATGATTCCGCACACATAAGAAAGGGCGGCTTTGACAAGATTGACTTTAAGGACTCAAACGAAGAGATGCAGAGCCTTGTGGAAAGCTGGCTCGGACAGGAGCTCTACCAAACCGTATCAACGCAATTTAAGGATTTTGCCTTTTTCGGACTCAGCTCCCTGGGCAGTAATCCCGATACAGACAACAAAATACCCAAATTCCGTCCGTTCAGAGTGGCCGATCCTTTCCTTTGGATTTTATCCAAAGAGAAAATTATTCCCACTGTGTAATTAAGGAGGGCATTTATGAAAGCACTTCAATACATTTACACCTCATGGAAAAACGGCGATTCTGCGGAAAAGGGCTATATGATTTATTCAAAGTCAGAGGGTATAACAGACGAAGAGTGTACAGCTATAAAAGACGCAATGCAGTATATGGCTCCTAAGGAACTGACCTTTACGCCTACCCCCAAGGAAATAGCGGACATTTTTCCCTATTCCTTTGCCTGTTTTACTCTTCCCGGCGGACGGGGCTGCGTTGCCCAGTCTACATATCTGGGCCGCGATTATTCCGGCCGATTCGGAAACTATATTATATATGCTCTTGTTTTTGATAAAAGCGAGCTTCCCTGCCGGCCGGCGGAAATGTTTGCGGAGGATTATATAAAGACATTTATGACAGAAGAAGAGCTGAACGCCCCTTCGCCCGTTCCGCCGCTTCCGGCTCTTGAAATTGATAATTTCGGCTCGGTAATAAACGATGATCAGATAAATGAATTTTTGTTTGATAAAGAAGAAACATTTGCAAAGCTTATTTCCTATATGTTGAAAGCAAGAGAATCAGGCATACCGTTTTATTTAAATGACACAAGAGAAAATCTTGTGCTGTGGGCTGCCACTGTTCAAAGAGCATTGCCTGCCTGTATAGCGTCAAATTTTGCTTTTAATACATATGTAGGTCAGCATGAAGTCCTTAATTCACAAAAATATAAGAGCGAAGGAATAGACTTTTATATTACAGGGGTAAGGCCCGATGCAAATTTTTTCAATTATGAAACAGAATACAGAAGCAGCAACCATATAGTAATGGATTTTTTGGGCGGCTATTTTACAGAGGGAATTGAAACCGACGCATTTTCAAAAGCTATGGCGGCAAGTATGGCCTTTGATTTTGAAGAAGCAGACAGCTTCGGAAGCTTTATAGAGGAAACAAGCTTCAGAGAAATTAACGGAGGGCTGAAAACAGGCTATCTTTATTATAAGCTTTTGAGAGAAAACGAAATTGATTTAAATGCCAAGGATGTGTGTAAGGTAATTAATTTCGGCAAAGCATGGGCAAACGAAAAAGACAATTCCGATATGGGTTGTAAGCTTCTTGTTTTAATTCAGGAAAGCGGACTTATATTAGAGCCGAAGGATTTATGTGAATTTTGGGATTTTATATGCAAATATTCCGAATATATGGAATATACATTGTATGATTTTCTGTTGGAATCTGTATATCAGTATGTATGCGACAGCAAAGGCGGCTGTGAAGATATATTGGGAATGCTTAACAGTTTACGCAGCTCTTATCCGGCAAAATATTCCGAATTTTTAAAATATCAAAATACCGATAAGAATGTTGATAAGCTTTTACTTTATCTGTCCGGACACGGAAACATAAATACAAACAGATTTTATGTTTTATGGCTTACAGACAGCTATAGATTCTCTGGCAGCTCGGCAGATACACAGCCTATTACAAAGCTTTTTAATATATTGCTTAAAAATATATGCGCCATACCCGACAGCGAGGAGGTTATAAAGGAAATACTCTTAAAAGCTTCTTCTTCAAGGCGCTTAATGGAATATGTCTTCAATGTATTTATGAACGACATAGGACATAATAATTCCCGCATGAATAAACTGTGCAGCAGCTTTACACAAAAAGACTCGGAACACGACGATAAAACTGCAGGCTGTATACAAATGATGCTTGAAATTCCTATTTCAAAGCCATTTGCCATAAGACTCGCCGCACAAAGCATAGCCTCGGCAAAAAAACCGAGGACGAATTTTGGTTTTTCTATAACAAATATGAAAGTCTGATCAGCAAACAGCTTGATTTTTTCGCCGCACCTATGGTAAAGGCCTGTCTCAAAAACCTGGATAAACCGGCTTCCGAAAATTTTGTGTTTGATATGCTCAAAAATATAAACGAACAAATATTCGGAGATGAAGCTGTTTCGGAAGCGGTCATAAATGCGGTTGAAGAGTGCAGCGTTAAAAGTCTGATAAAAACAGATTATCTGATTTTAAAAAGAGCATACAATCTGTGCGAAAATGTCAACATAAAAACAGATAAATTAAATGCTGTTTTATACGGTATGTTTTTGCAGAATAACAGAGATGGTTCGCCTGTTAAAACGGGCTTGTCAAGAGACAGAAAACGCCTGGCTTTTAAGCTGAATAATTTCGACAAGGCTGATTATGAAGCTTATTTAAAGAACTTTTATGAGGCATATTTTTATACCGTATATTCAAAGGCGGATATGCGTGAGCTTCTTCACATTTTCTATCACAGGCACTGTTTTACATCATTTATAAACGATATTACATCGTCTCTTAAAAAACTGAAAAAAGAGCGCCCGACAGATGGAATACTGCAGCCGCATGGCTATGTATATGCGTCCTCAACGCCGATAAAAGAGACCGGCCCGAAAACGAAATGTATATACCTCTGTGCAAAATGCTGAAAAGCTATGACAGTGCGGATTTGACAAAGCTTAAGCAAATAATACGCAGGTCTGTTCCCAATAAGCAATGCGAAGCTTTTTTTGCAGAGTTGGAACGAAAGGAAGGCCTTTCGGAGAAAATAGGCGGTTTTTTCAGAAAAAAATAATTTTATACATAAGGAGGAAATCAATATGTCAGAAAAAAGAGAATGCCTCGCAGGGCATGACGACGGCGAAAGCCTTATAGGATTTTTGCTGCTTGCCGCTATAGTTATTATTATTGCAATAATTGTTTGCATCATTATTATTTACGGCGGATTTTTTATAGGAAGCTTTCATTCTATAAAAAATTACATAATTTCATTTAAACATAATGTTATTGATTCAAATATGGCGGCAGCATAGTTTGATTATGGTATAGGGGGAAAATTTAATGAGTAAGGAACAACCTGCTAAGGTCAGTTATTTTTTCGGCAAGGGCTATGTTGATTTGCTGAATACAATTAAAAGTGCGTGGATGCTTAATTTTGA
This sequence comes from Clostridiales bacterium, assembly GCA_021201395.1. Taxonomy (GTDB): domain Bacteria; phylum Bacillota; class Clostridia; order Lachnospirales; family CAG-274; genus JAJQCI01. The sequence goes on from JAJQFB010000019.1 coordinate 5,020, forward strand.
ATCGATAAAAAGACAGCTTTCTCTTGTGGGCGAAAAAGGTCTGTTTACAGTAGGCGGAGCAATGAATCTTGTGGCTGCTGTTTCGATTTTATTTTTCGGAAGCATAATTTCCATAGCTACAAGCGTTATACATATTGTGGTTTTAGTAATTTTTTTCTTATGTATATATTTTGGCTTTGTTCTGTTGTGGCTGATTGACCGCATTTATATTCTTTTAAACAAAATAAAAAATGCCTGCCCCAATCCGGAGTGTCAGGCTTCGTTCTCAATACCTGTTTACGAATGTCCGAGCTGCGGCGAGAAGCATACAAATTTGGTGCCCAGTAAATACGGTATTCTTAAAAGAATCTGTCTCTGCGGTGCAAAGCTTCCCACAACCTTCCTTAACGGCAGGGAAAAGCTCAAGGCTTACTGTCCGGAATGCGACAGCCCTATGTCGGGAGATACGGCAAGCCGCCAATATGCTTTTCCCGTTATAGGAGGGCCCTCCGTAGGCAAAACCTGTTATATAAATATGACTATTGATAAGCTGATAAATGATGTGGCTTCGGCCAATAACTGGAACGTCAGCTTCATTTCCGAAACAGAGGAAAAGGAACATGACTTGGCAATGAAGTCCCTTAACAACGGAGTTCGCTTGTTAAAAACCGAGCTTAATGCCCTTACTGCATTTCAGCTTATGCTTAAGCTGCCTAAGGAAAAAATCAGCAGGCGTATCTATATATATGATATTTCGGGGGAAATGTTTTCAAGCAGCGGCAATGTTCAGAGCAATTTGGCATACAGCTATGCAAACGGGCTTATATTTATTATTGATCCCCTGACACTTGGGCTGTTTGCCGCAGAGGTTGAAAATAAAATAGATTCGGAAGCCTACGGCGCAAGCTCTAAGGATTTTGATGATATTCTCAATATAATGCTTATAAATCTTGATAAGATGCTCGGTTCGCAGGATAAGGATACATTAAAGAGAAATCTTGCCGTAGTTATAAATAAGACAAATATTCCGACTCTGGAAGAAAAAATCGGCGATACGGCCGCACAGCAGTATCTTACCGAAAATTCGGACAAGTGCAGGAGCTTTGCTGCCGCAAGAGACGCCGTTTGCCGCAGCTTTTTGGAAAACTACGGAGCCGGAAACTTTGTAAGAACTGCCGAGAGCAAGTTTAAAAAGGTACGCTATTTTACCCGCAGTGCACTGGGTCACGTTCAAGAGGGTCGGCCCTTTGAAAGCAAAAACGTTGTTAATCCGCTTATTTGGCTGCTTAAGGAAGCAGATTCAAGCATAAAAATTCCGAATGAATAAATTTACTATAAAAGCATTGTCGATAGACCGGAGCAGCGAATACAGGGGAGATTGTGGGAGTGCGGAGCACGGAGCAATCGGCTTTTATAGTTTGGTGGTATACAGTGTACATGAAGGTTTACTTAAAAGATTTTTACAAGGCGGTAATATGAATTTAATTCTGAGAAAAACGGTGCCGGCGGTTATTTTTATCATAAATACGGCTTTTGTCATTTCAAATTTCGGACTTTCAATGTATATGGTTATTATACTGTGTCTGTGTTTTTTGTTGTGTTCGGCGGCAAATTCAACAGTCCATGAAGCGGGACACTTTGTTTTCGGAAAAATAACCGGCTATATTTTGTTTTATATTAATATAGGCTTCCTGACATTATATAAAGATAACAACGATAAGCTGCGCCTTAAGCTTACGCCCGAAACAAAATACAGATGTATAATGTATCCGTCCAAAGACAAAAAACAGGTTACTTTTTATATAACGCAGGCGGTATCGTAGCAAATATTTTGCTGACCGCTGTAGGGGTAAAATACTGTTTATGCTCTGCAGGTTATTTCAGACTGTTATTTTTGGAACTGGTTATAATCGGAATTTATGCAGTTTTTTCCAACAGCATGCCTTCAATTAATAACGGTATTCCAAACGATTCATATACTCTCCGCCTCTTAAGTACAAATAAGAGTGCGAGAGATGATTATGTGAATTATTTGAGGCTTTATGCAAATTATTACTGCATAAAGAAATTTGATGTCTCCGAATATTTTTATGACAGAAAAATACTCGGAAAAAATGATAATTTAATTTATTATGAAGAAATAAAAAAAATATTAAATACAGGATTTTAGCTCAACCCTTTCAGGCAGACAGAAACCTGTATTTATTTATGTTACGGTACTTTTCCAAAGAAGTTAAAAAACATTTTAGGACATCTCCTACAGCTATGGATCCTGTAAAGGAAAAGACAATTATGCCCTACCCATCTTTGTTAAAAGCACCTTTTGTGCGCAACGGCTGTTTTTGGCGATAAAGTCTATGCAAACGTTGGCTGTAGAAGAAATACAGAGGAACGCGGAATTAACACCGAATCCCAAGAAAGATGAGCTTAAGAATCTTCGTGAGCAGTTTTCAAAGCCGATTGTGGAAATCACAAAAATTGATGAAGAATAATGGCAGACAAATTAAAAGCTGTTAGGATATGGCAGACAGGCTTGAACAGGAGAACCTCGGCTGTTTTGATGACCCGAATGTGACTTTTGCCGACCTTTATATGAAGTCGGGAATGTATATAACGGAAATCATGACAAGACTTTATCAAAGTAAGCGTATGAGAACACTTTATCCTGACGATGCCGAAAGACTGAATCATATCTTTGCCAATCGGGTTTACGGCTGTGCTCCGACAGAAATAATATATCGTATCTGCCTGCGTTACATCCTCGGATTCAGCGATTATATACATATTTTAAAAAACAATATTCATCTTTACGATACACCGGAATATGCAAAGAACGGAACAATGGAGGCAGAAATACGAAAATTGTTTGATTTATAATATTTCAGCCTGTCGGTGCTGTGGCAAACCTGTCGATATTGATGAAAGCGCTGTATATGAACTGTTAGAGGCAGGCCGGGACTATATCGACACTGAGGATATGTTCTTATGTTAATCAGTTCGACAAATTAAGCAACAATATATATTTGCACAATGAAAGTATAAGTATTGCTTATCTTCTGATGTTAAGAACATAAGCAGAAATAATGCCGGATATAATTAAGGCGGAAATTGAAAGCAGGGAGTATACACCACGTAAAGTTTACCTGTCGGATTTGGGGGAATAATAATGAAAAGAAATAAATTGTTGATGAAGCTGTTTTTATTCTGCGTAATATCAGTTATATTATTATCGGTAAGCGATTATAACACGATGTAAGCAAAAGCTGCCGAAGATATACTGATATTGCTGCAAATTGACAACTCCAAAATGTTGTCCGGCGGTGTTGAAAAGGAAATTGACGAAGGCAGAGATACAACTCCTATTATTAATAACGGAAGAACACTTGTGCCTATCAGAGCTATTATTGAAGAATGCGGCGGAACTGTTGAGTGGGATCAAGCAAGCCAAACGGCAGTGCTTACATATAATACCGATGAAATCAGGCTTGTAATTAATTCAGATATAGCTTACTTAAATGATGAAATTCAGATTCTTGACGCTGCGCCTCAAATTATTAATGGCAGAACAATGCTGCCTATCAGATTTATAGCCGAAAGCTTTAATTTCGCCGTATTTTGGGATAACGATAATTCGGTTATTACAATAACAAACAATCCGAATATTAAAAACGTTGAAATACCTGAGAGTTGGAAATCAGCCGAAGCTCCGCAAACAGCAGAGCAGTCCCTCAGCGGCAGTCTGAAAGTTCACTTTATAGATGTAGGACAGGGCGATTCAATATTTATTGAGCTGCCCAATGAAGAGACTATGCTGATAGATGCAGGGCCGACAACAGGTATTGTTCCCGGATATATAAAGAACTGCGGATATAACAATATTAACTATGTTGTGGCAACTCATCCCGACACAGATCACATTACCGGCATGGCGGAGGTTTTAAATACTTTCAGTGTTGATAAATTTTATATGCCTGAAAAAGAGCATACAACCAAAACATTTGAAAATATGATAGACGCTGTTGCAGACAACGGCTGTGAGGCTGTCTACGCATTAGCAGGCAAAAGTATTATAGATACAGCTGAGCTTAAATTATATTTTGTGGGTCCCGTAAAGATTTACAGTGACAATAACGCTTGTTCGGCTGTTTTGAAATTGGAGTATAATCAAAATTCTTTCTTGTTTACAGGCGATGCCGAAACCGCTTCGGAAAATGATATGATGGCCGCCGGATATGATTTAAGCGCCGATATATTAAAAGTAGGACATCACGGCAGTTCATCTTCGACTTCCGCTGCATTTGTCAAGGCGGTGAGCCCGAAAGAGGCTGTAATATCGGTTGGCACAGATAACAGCTACGGACATCCTACAGCTGAAACACTGGCAACTCTTAACAATGCAGGTGTTAATATATACAGAACAGATGAAGCCGGAACTATTGTTGTAACATCAGACGGAGTGAATTATACTATTGATAAGCTGAAATCAACAGTAGAAGCCAATGCTCCTCCAAACAGCGGAAATACGTCTGCTTCGCAGGATACGCAATCCTCTCAGGCGGAAACCGAAACTGTATACGGGAGCAGTAACGGCTCTGAAATCGTTTATATAACGAATACAGGGTCTAAATATCACAGAGCAGGTTGTTCATATCTGAAAAGCTCCTCTATAGAAACTACCGTTGACGAAGCCCAAAGTATGGGATTAACACCCTGCTCAAGATGTAATCCGCCGCAGTAAAGTATAAAGGAGACTTAAAGTTTGAAATTAAGTAGTATAAGGAAAATCATTAAAAATCCACATTACAAATA
>JAJQFB010000093.1 GCA_021201395.1 Clostridiales bacterium
TTATTCTATCATTTTTGAGATGGCTTTGGCAGCCGCCGAATTATTAAGCGCTTACTTTCAAATGTCCAACATAATCAGGCTGCCCGTCGTCAAAGCGATCCAATGGACCAATATTATAAGCCACCTGCTTCTGCGGAACCTTCCTGCCAACCTTGTTCTCGACACGCACAGACTTAAGGAACCGCTGATTAATTAGCTCTTCGCATCTTCACCGCCGATTTTCCCGATTGTTTCGTCATGCATTTTCAACATAGGCTCCGGCTATGCCCTCAAATGCATTCCTCGCACTCGAAAAAATCTGCGGCAAATCTGCTTCGGCGAATTAATCATCGCTTCCTTAACCAATCGAAGATATGGTTTCCCATTATTTGTAAAATGTTTAATATATATAGCACCCTCCAAACAATTCAAAAGCTCTATAGCCTGACAAATAAATTATTTCATAAGCTCGCAAAAAAGCAAGTGTTTTCTTGCCCTTTTTTAAAAATTCTATTCCCCAAAGTGGCAAACTTAGGGAGAGGGTGATTGTCAAATTTTCATAAAAAGAGCCTTTATTCAGGGGCATATTATAGATATTGTTAATAAAAATGACGAAATTATCCAAAACCATTAAAAAGTTATTTAAAAATTTTTTGTTTTGTGTTATAATATGATTATTAAATGGGGAAACCATTTAGGAAAATAATCTTTTTTTTCACGGAAAAATTTTATTTAGGAGGATTTTTAAAATGGCAAATGTAAAAGTAGCAATCAACGGCTTTGGACGTATCGGACGTCTTGCGTTCAGACAGATGTTCTATGCTGACGGCTATGAAGTAGTAGCAATTAACGACCTTACAAATCCTGCAATGCTTGCTCATCTTTTAAAGTATGACTCATCACAGGGCAGATTCAGCGGCAAGGTTGAAGCAGGGGACGACTCCATTACTGTTGACGGAAAGAAGATTACAATTTATGCAAAGGCTAACGCAGCAGAGCTTCCCTGGGGCGAGCTTGATGTAGATGTTGTTCTCGAATGTACGGGCTTCTACACATCAAAGGCTAAGGCTCAGGCTCATATCGACGCAGGCGCTAAGAAGGTTGTTATTTCCGCTCCGGCAGGAAACGACCTTCCCACAATCGTTTACAGCGTAAACGAGGGTACACTTACAGCAGACGACAAGATTATCTCCGCTGCTTCCTGTACTACAAACTGCCTTGCTCCTATGGCTAAGGCTCTTAACGACTATGCTCCTATCCAGAGCGGTATTATGTCAACTATCCACGCTTACACAGGCGACCAGATGGTTCTTGACGGCCCCCACAGAAAAGGCGATTTAAGAAGAGCGCGTGCTGCTGCTGTTAATATCGTTCCCAACTCAACAGGTGCTGCTAAGGCTATCGGCCTTGTTATCCTCGAATTAAACGGCAAGCTTATCGGCTCCGCTCAGAGAGTTCCCGTTCCTACAGGTTCAACGACTATCCTTACGGCTGTTGTTAAGGGTTCCGATGTAACCGTTGACGGCATCAACGCAGCTATGAAGGCTCAGGCTTCCGCTTCTTTCGGCTACAACGATGAGCTTATTGTTTCTTCAGACGTTATCGGTGTGACATACGGCTCGCTTTTCGATTCTACTCAGACTATGGTTGCTAAGATTGCCGATGATCTATATGAGGTACAGGTTGTTTCATGGTATGACAACGAAAATTCATACACAAGCCAGATGGTAAGAACAATCAAGTATTTCGCAGAGCTTGGCTGATTAACTCAAAACAAATTTTAAAGCTTAGGGCATTTGCTTCGGCGGATGCCCTTTTCTTTTAAGGCAGGAAATACCGCTGAAAAAATTTAAAAAAATTTCATATACATTTTTTAAAATAAACCTGTAATCGGCTTGACAACGGAAGCTTAGGGGTATATAATAAACCTATTAAGTCAATAGGAAAGGAGATTAATGCAATGAAAAATATATTCGTTATGTACTGTTGTCATATTTGCCCTTGTAAGACTGTATGTATGAATATGGTTTAATTTGACTGCATTATGATACCTGAGATAACTTTCAATTTTCTGACAGGTGCATAGGAGCATCTGTTTTTGTTTTGTATCAAATAAAATTTATAAAAAATTTGAGGAGGAAAGAAAAATGAGTAAAATTAAGGAAAATGCACTGGAGCTTATAGAAGGAACACCTATTTTAAGGGCAAGCCGTTATGCAAAGGCAGCGGGAATCGAGAATGTTGAAATTTTGACAAAGCTTGAATATTTAAATCCGGCAGGCTCCGTAAAGGACAGAATTGCCCTTGCTATGATTGAGGACGCAGAGAAAAAGGGCGTTTTAAAGGAAGGGGCCGTTATTATAGAGCCCACATCGGGAAACACCGGTATAGGCCTTGCGGCTGTGGCTGCCGTTAAGGGCTACAGAGTTATAATCACTCTTCCCGACACTATGAGCGTTGAGCGGAGAAATCTTCTTGCGGCTTACGGTGCAGAGCTTGTTTTGACTGACGGTTCTAAGGGTATGAAGGGGGCTATTGCAAAGGCAGACGAGCTTGAGAAAGAAATACCCGGCGCTGTTGTTATCGGCCAGTTTGTGAACCCGGCCAACCCGGAAATCCACAGAAAGACAACGGGCCCCGAAATTTGGGATCAGACCGAGGGTCAGGTTGACATAGTTGTGTCAGGCGTAGGTACAGGCGGAACCGTAACAGGTGTAGGCGAATATCTTAAGTCAAAGAAGCCCGAGGTCAAAATCGTAGCTGTTGAGCCGGCAACAAGCCCGGTTCTTTCAAAAGGCGTTGCAGGCTCCCATAAAATTCAGGGCATAGGAGCAGGCTTTGTTCCCGATGTTCTCAACACAAAGATTTATGACGAGGTTATAGCCATAGAAAACGACGACGCCTTTGCAGAGGGCAAGGCTTTCGCCGTAAGCGAGGGTGTTTTAGTGGGTATTTCCTCCGGTGCAGCCCTTAAAGCAGCCAAAATCTTAGCCGCAAGACCCGAAAACAAAGGCAAGAACATAGTCGTAATTCTTCCCGATTCCGGTGACAGATACCTCTCAACACCTCTTTTTAAGAAGTATTGATATTGGAAAAGATAAGTAAGAGCCTGTTATAAAAATATATTGATTTTTTTATTATAACAGTGTATAATGTCCTTACAAAAGCCGAAAGGAACAGGGATTACGGTTCAGACTGTTAAGGAAACGATGATTAATTCGCCGAAGCAGATTTGCCGCAGATTTTTTCGAGTGTTAGGAAGGCATTTGAGGGTACAGCCGGAGCCTACGCCCCCAATGCGTGACGAAGCAATCGGAAAAATCGGCGGTGAAGATGCGAAGAGCTAATTAATCAGCGGTTTCTTAATGTTAATTTTTATGGGGATTCAAATTCGGAAAGAGCTGCAAAACCGCTGTGTGCCGATCCGTTTTTCTCCGAAAATAATATGCGTCATCTTAACAATATTATATCAAAAACAGAAAACGGAACGGCAAAATTAATCGAACACGATATTATTGAACAGTGATTATACGATAATAATTGCGGCCTGCAGAGGACATTATTAAAACTAAACAGAGCATAAGGCTTAAAGGAGCGGTGCAGATTTTTCGCACCGCTCTTTAAATTGCATTTTATGTAAAGGCTTTCGGTTTCTTTTTTTGGCTCTTTACATTTATTCTGTTTTGTATATTGAAATTTTGCGGAAAGCAGTGTATAATATTATAGAAGAAAAATTTTAAAAGGTATATTATGGAAAAGAATGAAAGCAAAAATACTCTTTGGAACGTTTTGATATGCGTTGCGGAGGCTTTTTGAAGGTTCAGGCAGCGGCAGATTTAATAAGATTTAAACAAAACTATTGGTACATAGCAGGCTTAAGTGCCTTAATGTCGATTATTTTTGCCTTTGTGATATTTTATAATCCCTTTGCAACTACCGCCGCCCTTTGGATTTTTGCGGGCATTACCCTTATTATATCGGCTGTTGTTGATATTATAGCCATAATAGCAGATATTTTTGTTGACAGAAAAAAAGAAAAGGACAGAGATAAAAATGAGATTTAAATATTGTCCCCACTGCGGCGAAAAGCTTATAAAAAAAGAAATTGGCGACGAGGGGCTTATTCCCTACTGCGAGAGGTGCAAGGTTCCCTTGTGGGATATGTTTACAACCTCCGTTATCTGCGTTGTTATAAGCGGCAGGGGCGAGGTTTGCTTATTGAAACAGGGCTATGTCTCGGCGGAAAGCTATATCTGCGTCGCAGGCATAATGAAAATAGGGGAGAGCGCCGAGGAGACGGCCGTCAGGGAGATTAAGGAGGAAATAGGTCAGGAGGTTAAAGAGCTTTCCTATTTGGGAACCTATCCCTACGGCAAAAACGATATGCTTATGATAGGCTTTAAGGCAAGGGTAGACAAAACCGAACTGCACCTTCCCGGAGAAGTTGACTCGGCAAAGTGGTTCCCATTTTCCGAAGCTCTTGAGAATATGAGAGAGGGAAGCCTTGCGAAGCGTCTTGTAAAGAGAGTTATTAAGGAAGAAAAGCCCTTTATATGAAATATATAAAAGAAGATAGTTGAAAAATAATATTTAAGGAATTGCCGATTGATCTGCGATTCCTTAGTTTTTTATATTACGGGAAAATTTTTGACTGTTAAAAATATTAAGGGAGCCTATGTAACACCAAAAAATCCTATTCGGTATAAAAATCATCAATACGGCAAATATTATATACGAAAGTATTTTATTCGCTTGTATGAAGTCGTGATTTTTACGGAGGGATTTTTATGCGGCAAAAGGTTGAAATTTGCGGTGTTAATACTTCAAAGCTTCCTATTTTAAAGGACGATGAAAAGGAAAGGCTTATCAAAAAAATCAAGGCGGGGGACGAGGAAGCAAAGGAGGAGTATATATACGGAAATTTAAGGCTTGTTTTAAGCGTTATCCAAAGATTTACGGGCAGGGGAGAATCGCCGGACGATATTTTTCAGGTGGGCTGCATAGGGCTTATAAAGGCCATAAATAATTTTGATTTAAGCCAAAACGTCAAGTTTTCCACCTACGCCGTGCCTATGATAATAGGGGAGATACGGCGGCATTTAAGGGACTATAACCCCATAAGGGTCAGCCGCTCCTTAAGGGATACGGCCTATAAGGCTTTACAGTCAAAAGAGAGGCTTACAAATTCTCTTTCCAGGGAACCTACCATAGACGAAATAGCCAAAGACTTGGAGCTTGAAAGAGGGGAGGTTGTTATGGCTCTTGACGCCATACAGGACCCTGTCTCTCTTTTTGAGCCTGTTTACCACGACGGCACGGATGCTCTTTTTGTAATGGATCAGGTCAGCGACGACAAAAACACGGACAATTCATGGGTAGAGAGCATTGCCTTAAGCGAGGCTCTTAAGAAGCTCAGCGAAAGGGAAAAGCACATTATAGACCTGCGTTTTTTCAGGGGCAGAACCCAGACGGAGGTTGCGGAAGAAATAGGTATAAGTCAGGCACAGGTTTCCAGGCTTGAGAAAAGCGCACTTAAGAGTATGAGAAAATATATGTAATATACAAGGGGAGATTTTGTGGAAATTGTCGGATTAGATGGCGGAGCCAGGGTGTTTCTTGCCGAAGAGAAAAAATTTTCAAGCTGTACGGCGGCGATTTTATTGGGGAGAAAGCTTAAAAGGGAAGAGGTGACGGAAAATGCCCTTTTGGTAAACCTTATGGGACTGGGGAACGGAAAATACAGAAGCCCCTCAGAGCTTAACAGAGCCGCAGACAGACTTTTCGGGGGCTGTTTTGACTGTGTAAATTTAAAAAAAGGAGACCGTCAGCTTCTTGAGTTTTATGCCGAAGCGGTTAATGAGGGGGATAACGTTGAAAATGCCATTAGATTTTTGGGGGAGCTTATTTTAAACCCTTTAACCGAGGGGAAAGGCTTTAAAGCGGAGTATGCGGAGAGGGAAAAGCAGGCCTTAAGGGCGGAAATTTCAGCCGCAAAGGACGACAAGAAAAGCTATGCCAAAAACAGGCTTATTGAAGAAATGTTTAAGGGGGAAAGCTTCGGTGTATACGGCGACGGCTATTCGGAGGATATAGACAGGCTTACACCTGAGGGGCTTTACAGGCACTATAGGGATATAGTCGACAGCTCTGATGTTGACATTATCGTTGCCGGAAATTTTGACAGGGAAAAGGTTTTAGAGGCATTAAACAGGCTTAATCTAAAGAGTGTCAAAAGAGAACCTTTTGAAAAACAGGAGCTTAAGAAAAGGAAAACCTCTTATATAACGGAAAAAATGGACGTTGAGCAGGGAAAGCTCTGTGTGGGAATAAGGATACAGGGGGATTATTATGCTCTTTTGGCGGCAAACGAGATTTTCGGCGGAGGTGCAAACAGCCGTCTCTTTATGAAAGCGAGAGAGAAAGAGGGGCTTTGCTATTATATAAGCTCCGGGCTTGTACGCGGTAACGGAACGGTTATTGTTCAAAGCGGAATTTCCTCGGAAAACGTAAAAAGAGTAAATGAAATTATTGCCGAGGAAATTAAGGGACTTGAAAGTGCCGATGAAAAGGAAATAAAGAGTGCAAAAGAAAGCCTTATTAAAAAATATACGGCAGCAGAGGACAGTCTTGCGGGCATAAGCGAATTTTGTTTGGGAACCGTTCTTTGGGGCGGAGCCGAAAGTTTAAATGAGGCAAAGGAAAAAATAAGGGCTCTTAAAGCAAACGATATAAGACAGGCCTTTTCGGGAGCAGCCGCAGACACGGTTTATTTTTTAAAGGAAAAGGGGAAAGACAGTTGAAAATATATTTTAAACAGTTGCAAAACGGAACAAAATGCTATATAATTTATAAGAAAGGTTATAAAATGAAGAGGGCGGTGTTTTCCGTTAATTTCGGCTCTGCGGAAACAGACTGTATACCCGGCTGCGCACACTTTTTGGAACACAAGGTCTTTGAGCAAAAGGACAAAAATGTTATAAAGGAATTTTCCGAAAATTCGGCGGAGGTAAATGCCTTTATGAATTTTAACACCACAGCCTATTATTTTACCTGTTATGACAAATTTGAGGAGAATTTGAGGCTTCTCTTGGATTTTACCGCAAACCCCTATTTGACAGAGGAAAACGTGGAAAGGGAAAAGAGTATTATCAAAGAGGAAATTAAAATGTACAGGGACGACCCCTGGTGGCAGGTTTATTTTAATCTTCTGAGAGGCCTTTACAGCGAAAACCCCGTCAGAAACAATATAGCAGGAGAAAGGGAGGACATTAAAAAGATAGACAGAGCCGCCCTTGAGGAGTGCTATGAAAAATATTATTGCGGAGAAAATTCGGCTCTTGTTATCTGCGGAGATGCAGAGCCTGAGAGTACGTTTTTTCTTGCGGATGAGGCTTCGAGGCTTAAAAGGGGCGAAAAAAGAAAGGCTTCCCCTGTGAAAGAGGACAGTATAAACAAAAGCCTGTATATGGTTAAGATGGATATTTCAAAGCCGATTTTCAATTTGGGCTTTAGGGAAAACAATTTTGACCTGCCTCCTGTCAGGCGTCTTTGCGAAAGCAGGCTTCTTCTGGATATAATCTGCGGAAAATCCTCAAAGCTTTACGAAAGGCTTTATTTAAAGGGACTTATAGATAAAGATTTTTCAATGGAATATCTTTTGGGAAATAATTTCGGCGGTGCAATTTTTTCGGGAGTATCCGACAGGCCTGAGGCTATCGTAGGCGAGATTTTAAAAGAGGCCGAAAGGCATAAAACCGCCGGCATAGAGGAGGACGCCCTTGAAAACAGCCGAAAAAAGCTTATTTCCGCTTATTTAAGGGGCTTTAACTCTCTTGAAACTGCTGCAGCGGCTCAAACCGACTATGCCTTTAAAGGTCTCGGCCTTGAAGATATATATTATAAATACAGAACCGTAACAAAGGACAATATTATAAACAGGCTTGATATTTTTTCCGAGGACAATCTCTCCTTAAGCATAGTCGAGCCTGTCTGAGGGCTTTTGCCCCTACATAGAAAAGGAGAAATATGAACCCTGATATTTGGTTTTACAATTTGGGAATTAAATTTAACAGTGTAGGAAAGACGGCCTTTTCAATAGGCGGCTTCGATATTTATTTCTACGGCATATGTATAGCCCTTGCCCTGCTTGCAGGCTATATTACCGTTTTAAGGCAGGCGAAGCAGACCGGTCAGGACCCTGAGCTTTATAACAGCTTCGTTTTTCCGGCGGTCGTTGTTTCACTCTGCGGAGCAAGGCTTGGCTATTTGATTTTTGACGAAAGCTCTTCGGTTTTAGATTTTTTCGGCTTCCGAAACGGGGGCTTACAGATTTACGGCGGAATCATAGCCGGTATTTTGACTGTTGCGGTTTATACAAAAGTAAAAAAAATAAGCTTTTTAAGCTTCGGGGACACTTGCGTCAGGGGTCTTGCCATAGGGCAGGTTATAGGAAGATGGGGCAATTTTTTCAACAGAGAGGCCTTCGGCAAGGCGGCTTCGGGGCTTTTTGCAATGAGGCTTAAGGCAGAACAGGTTAAGGCCGTAGGCTCTGTTGTAAAGGGAGCCGACAGCATAACCTATAACGGCTCTGTCCTGCCGATTATAAATTACAACGGAACGGACTATATACAGGTTCACCCTACGTTTTTATATGAAAGTCTTTGGAATTTGGGGCTTTTTATAATTATGACACTTATACTTAAATTCGGGGGAGAGAGAAAGGGGCTTTTGTCGGCGGTATATCTTATAGGCTACGGAGTTGGCAGATTTTGGATAGAATCATTGAGAACCGACCAGCTTAAATTTTTGGGGCTGCCTGTTTCTATGGTAATATCCGCCGTAATGGTTTTGGCAGGGATTATAATTCTGTTCAGGGAGAGGGAGGGTATTTTCAAAAAATGACATACGGATATGTAAGGGTTTCCTCAAGGGATCAAAACGAGGACAGACAGATGGCTGCTATGGCGGAAAGGGGAATCCCGCCTGAAAATATTTTCCTAGGGAACCGCTGATTAATTAGCTCTTCGCATCTTCACCGCCGATTTTTCCGATTGCTTCGTCACGCATTTTCAACGTAGGCTCCGGCTACGCCCTCAAATGCTTTCCTTGCACTCAAAAAAATCTGCGGCAAATCTGCTTCGGCGAATTAATCATCGTTTCCCTAGACAAGCAAAGCGGCAAGGATTTTAACAGGGAAAACCACAAAAAGCTTATAGATATTCTTCTTAAGGACGACCTTATAGTTATTAAAAGTATTGACAGACTGGGCAGGAATTACGGAGAAATTATAGAGCAGTGGAGATATATTACAAAAACCATAGGAGCCGATATAGTGGTTCTTGATATGCCCCTTTTGGATACCACAAAATCAAAGGACCTTTTGGGAACATTGATCAGCGATATTGTTTTGCAGCTTCTGTCCTTTGCGGCGGAAAACGAAAGAGAGGCTATAAAGGTTCGTCAGCAGGAGGGCATAATAGAGGCTATGAAAAAGGGGGTCAAGTTCGGCCGCCCGGGAAACAGAACCGATGAGGAATACGATGAGATTTTGGGGCTTGAAATGGCCGGGAAAATAAACAGAGACGAAGCTATGGCTCTTATGAGGGTGCCCCGAAGCTCTTATTACAGAATAAGGCGGAAAATGTTTTTAAAACATAAAAATAAAAACAGGACTGCCCTTAACAAAGGCAGTTCTCAAGGATAAAAATTATTATTTTTTAAGGGAGGTTTAACGTGAAAGTAAGAAATTTTGTACAATAAATAAAAAGTTGCATAA
>JAJQFB010000067.1 GCA_021201395.1 Clostridiales bacterium
AATCATATTGTAATACCCATGAAACAAACTTGTATTATTCTATGATTCTGCCGTGTCCTTGTCAGAAAATTTCTGTTATTGTAAGTATAGGCCGTTGTTCTGCAGGCCGAGGAAGATGTTTTAATCTTTTCCTCTGTCAAATTTCCGTTTCCGTCATAGGTGTAAAGACTTTCGCCGCCTATAGACGTCTGTTTTTTAACAATATTATCAAGACCGTCATAGGCGTAGGTTATATAGCCGCCCTCAGGGTAGGTTTCCCGGGCAAGTCTGCCCAGCATATCATAGCTGCAGCTGTAAACATTGCCGAGGGAGTCCGTAAGAGAAAGCGTATTTCCGAGACCGTCATAGGTCATTGTTCTTACGGAGCCGTTTCTGTCCTGAGAAATTATATCATCAAGATAGTCGTATTCATAGGTTATCTCATCGTCTGCCTCACAGCTGTAGATAAGCCTTCCGAGTTCATCATATTCTTCCGTTAAATACAGTGTTGAAGCGTTTTTGTAGGTTTTCCTGCTGTTATAGCCGTTGCTGTAGACATACTTCTCTTTGTACAGAATATTGTCGCTTGTGCTGCCTACGGTCATAGACGTAAGCATATCGGCCGAGTCATAGGTGTAGGCGGTTTTGGTTTTACCGCCTTTGGTTGATGTTTCAAGCCTCATATATTCGTCATAGGTGTTCGTTGTCAAAACACTGCCAAAAGAGCTGTATTCCACAAGATTTCCGAGAGGATCAAAATCATAGGTATATTCGTTGCCGTTTTCCGCCTTTAAAACAATGTCGTTTGCTTCATAGTCGTAGGTGTAGGTTTTTGCGGTAGAGTCCGGATTGGTCTCTTTTGTCAGATTCCCCATTTCGTCATAGGTATAGCTTGTGGTGTTTCCGTTTCCGTCTGTAGACGAAGTAAGCCTGCCCATAGAATCATAGGTATAGCTTGCCGAAACAGAAGTCCCCGTTGAAGAATCGGAAATTTCATGAGATGTCGGGAAAGAACCTGTGCTGTCATAGACGAAAGTGTCTGTAACCGTATTGGAGCTTGAAGCATATTTAACCTGTGTCAAAACATTGCCGAAGCCGTCATAGGTATAATTACAGTCGGTCAGTTTTGTTGAATTTGAATATACAGCAGAATTTGTTATTGTAAGACCGTCCGAGGAAATTGTGTTTTTCTCGTAAATTGTCGTGTCGGAGTTCTGCTTATAGCTTTTTTGCTTCAAAAGGTTGTTGTCGCCGTAGGAACAGCTGATCTTGTATTCTGTATCGGAATATCTGTCATCGTAGGAAGATGTGGAAAAAGGCCCCCAATAGGCTGTCAGTCTGCCTATTCCGTCATAATCATACTTCTCCGTATAGCTGTAGGTTCCCTTTGTTGTTTTAACCTGATAAGGATTCGTATAATAATATTTTATGTTATTTTGTTCTGTCTCTTCGTACGATAGGGTTCTGCTTTCCACCGGTCCCTCATATTTTGTGTTTAAACCGTACTTGTCAAAGGTATATGTTTCTTTAAAGCCTGTATCCTTGCTTATTGTAATAGAATAGTCTGTTGAATCAGAAGTATCAAAGCCGAGATAATTATTGTCGGAATAGGTGTAGCTTGTTTTGTTATAGGCTGTTCCGTCGGCTGTATATGACTTTTCACAGATTCTGCTGTAATTAAAGTAATCTTCAAGGTCTTCTTCTATCGGCTCGCAGGTTTCATATTCATAGACGGCTGCGGCTCCCGTAGGATATTCAACCTTGGTCAGGTTTTCTTCCAGGTATTTGTTTTGAGCTGATGTTTTGTAGGTGCAGCCTGTTTCATATGTGTATTTTGTAACCTCGCCGTTCCTGTCGGTTTTTTCCGTTATGGCGTATATGTATGGTGTTGCGGAAGTTAAGCTTTTCCATTTGTATGAAACAGAGCTGCCGTCGGGAAAGTTAATTGCAGTATCTTTACAGCTTGTGTTTGATTCCGTATATGCTCTTACATCTTCAACCGTTACGATTTTGCCGTTGGGCATAGTTATAGTGGTTGTTGTAATGTTGTCTGCGGTTGTTTTTGAAAATGTAATTTGGTTGTTGAAACGGTCTTGTATACACAGCATAACGCCCATAGAGTTATAATAAATAACTTTGCCGTCTTCATAAACAAGCTTATAAGCCGAATCTGTATATGATTCGTCAGTATCCCATTCAAAAACAACATCTTTATAAAGATAGCCCTTTATATAAACCTCTTCCTTGCTTTTGTATACATCGTATTCCGTTCCGTTTGGAAAAACCAGCTTTCTGTAAGGAGTATTGCCGCTTGAATCTACGGTTGTTTTCAATACGGGATAGCCATAGTTAAGCTCCCAAGCCGTTGTCAGCTTATAACCTGTGGTTCCCGACTTGTAATATTTATTTCCGGAATCATAAAAATAAAACATATTTAAATCAAGACCGTTTACTCCGGGAACAGAAGCAATATAGTCTGTATACATAAGAGAACCCGTGTTTAGGTTTACCTCGTCATTTATATCTCCGTCAAAGGTAAAGGCTCCCGTCAGCTTGCCGGAATCGTCTTCCTCCGTTGTATCTGAATCATCGGAAGCGGTCGAAACGGCGTTAAGACCAAGCTCACTTTTTATACTGTCTTGAATCTCATAAAGCTCCGACAGGGATAAGCTGTTTTCGGCTAAATATTCTATAATAACCTCTTCATCAATATTAAGAGATGAAATGTAGCTGTCTTTGCTTACCTCGGAAATTATGGCGGCGAGGTCTGCGCTGCTTACTGCCGAGCCTGAAAGAGTTTCGTCATCAAGAACGGCTGTAAGAGCGGAGCCGGATAAGATATATTCTTCTGTTGTTTCCGTATTCCCCAATATAATATCGGCAGGCTCCATTTCCATAGCTGCGGCCAAGCTGTAAACCTCAAGAGCAGCTGCGGCATAATAGCCCTCTTTCATTACAGACCCTACGCCGTCGGTTATTTCTTCGCCGAAAAGCAGGGCGTTTTCATACTGTATGTTTTTAAATTCCTCCGCTGCCGAAAGAGCTTCGTCGCAGCCTCCGAAATTTTCAATCATTTTTTTCGTTTCGGAAACAGAGAGATGAAGCTTTTGCATTATAAGCGCTGTATTTACAGATTCACAGATTCGCAAGCCCGCTTCGGCGCAGGCCGTCATAGTATCCTCTCTGACGCCGTAATATCTGCTTAAATAGCTTTTATTGGCAGAACTCAGAGCAGTATATTTACCCTCGCTTTCGGCAATATTTTTTACATAATCCGGTATTTCACCGCTTACAGATGTATCGTCCGTGCTTTCCTCCGTTTCATCGGTTTCGCTTTCTTCGTTATCTTCAACAATTTCCGCTTCAACAGCAGAAGAACTGACTTCATCGTCTTGAAGGGCAAACCCCGAAACAGCGGAAAGTACAATATCATTAATATCATCCGAGTCAAGACCTACAGTGTCTCCGTATACCGTTTCGGTAAACATAGCAAATACAATAATAAAAGCCGCACATCTTTTTAACTTCATAATATTCATAATTTTCACCCCTTATAATAATCAAAGCCTATTGTTGTATTCCCCGTTGATAAAGCTTCAAATTCCACCAAGGCCAATATTCCCGACCAGTTTTTAAAATCTCCGCTGACCTTAAATTCCAAAAAACCGTTTGAATTGCTGACAACGGTAATATTTTCCCCTGTTTGTATATTACCGTAACTGCCGGCTTCATCTCCGTAGCCTACATATTCAACCTCTAAAGCATCTTGGTTATAGCTTACTATATATATGTTTTCTTCAACATTTTCAAGATTATAAACCGTACAAAAATAAGAATATGTTTCTCCTGCGGCGACTGATGCGGTTTCATATACCTCTCCGAAATATTCATCGGTATCCTCAACGGAAATTTCATATATATAAGCGGTTTCCGTTCGGGGATAGAAAATTAAGTCCTTGCTGTAGCCGTCATAGGTAAAATTATATGTTGCAGTCTCATTTGTAAAATTAAATTTTGTAATAAGATTTCCGTATTTATCCACAACGTACATACTGCCTGTATAGGCTGAGCTTTTAAGCTTAATGCTTATGGTTTTATTTGACCTGTATTTATCGCTTCCCGTGCTGTCGCCGATTCTTAAGCTGATTTTTCCCGCTGTGTTGTAGGGGCCGTAAAGAAGCTTGAGATATTTAACAGGGTCGCTGCTTATTATATATGAGCCTCTGCCGGGAATTACCGTAAGACCGTCGAGGTCTGTTTCTGTTGTAAAGGTCTGAACGGCATAATCGGTAAAATTCCAGCTTCCGTTTTCGACTATTGTTGTATCGCCCTCATCGTGCTTCACAATTCTTATGTCGCATATCCTTACAGATGAATCGGCCGAACGCAAATATACTGTTTCTCCCGTACCGTTATATGTAATTTGATAAAGGGATGCCGATGAACCGACTGCTATATCCTGACTTACACCATCGTCATCGTAAAAGGCTGAACAATATTCATTTGTAAAGTAAAGCGTTCTTTTCTCGGAACTGCCGGAATGATAGGCCGTTATATATATGTCCGAATCGGGGTAGGCAAAAAATGAAACCGAACGATAACTGTTGCTGCCGGAGCCCTTTAAATCTAATGATTTATAATATCTGAAGCCTGCCTCCGTGTCCTTTTCGTCTGTTATTATATCTACATACTTGTCCTCGGAAGCATATATTGTTAAATCCGATTCAGTATACTCTTCCGTAATTGTTTTGCTTTCAAAATCCCCAAAATTCCAATATATTTCTTCATCGTCTCCCAATGAAGAATAGGTTTTCTGCGGTACGACAACTATACTGAAAATTCTTATTTTTGCATAGTCGTCCAACGTCAAATAGGGCTCGGCACGTAAATAAGTATTTCCGGCGGAGCCTGTCCAACTGCGTTTAAATGTTTCTATTTCCGGAGTAACCACACAGTTGTCACAGCCGTTTACGCACAAATAACAGTTTAAGGAATTTGATGAGCAGGCTGTAATATATATGTCGCAGTTTCCCGGCACGTAAAACGTGATCGCCCTGTTTATAATATTATATCCGTCATTTTTAAATTCGGCATAATTGTAATAATATTCACCTTTAAGCGTCTTTACCGTAGAGCCCCTTGTTACTGCGGAATCAAAAGTTACTCCGTCTACGCCGCTTCCGCTGACAAACCCTTCCACATCATCAAAGCGGTAGCTTATAACGCCGTCGTCGCTCCCATAAACCGCAAAAGCAAACAAACCCGTAAAGGCCGCTGTTAAAAGCAGTCTGAGAATCGTTAAAAATTTTTTGTTCATAATTTTCCCTCCGAATAAATAATTTGTTTTTTGTTTTTTGTTTTTACTTAAAATTTATTTCTTGTCTGTCACCTCTTTCTAACGGTTATACATCAGGATTCAATTTATTATTGTAAACACTATTTTTCAGATACTGATTTTTTTCAAGAACACGGAAGCCGCTTGAAAACAGCGGTTTTTAAAGCTTCCTTATAGATAAGCAGAATTAACTGTACGGTTTGTGCGTTTATTTTTTATACTTAAAGTATATACCAACCTATATAAATTGTCAATGTTTTTTTGTACTATTTGTAAAAATTGAGGCTTGAGTATTTTCAAAAAAGCTGCAAAATAAATCACAAAATGTTGAGACGCTTAAGACTGATAAAGCAAATTTGTATCAGTTAATAAATATTTTAGATGACAAAAAAGATAAGCTGTGTTATAATGATATATAAGGAGAAAAAACACCAATAAAAAATTAAGGAGGCAGACTATGAAAAAAATTTTATTAACTGTTATACTGTGTTTTTCATTCATCTTTAATGTCTACGCATCTGAGCTTAAGGTTTCAAACCAAACCCTAAGCCAAACCGGAGTTATGGACGAGGACGGCGGCTACACCTTTACCTACTCCGGCCGGTATGAATACGGCATTATAAACGTAGGCGAAAATATTTTTATCGATACCTTTAAATCAGACGGAACCTTTAAGGAGACCAAAAAAATAAACATAGTAGACGAAAAATTCGGCGGCTATGTCTATGACGGCTCAAACCACTATTTTCTTTTCGGAAACGACAACTCAAACTGTTCCGGTTCAACCACAATCTACAAGCTTGTAAAATATAACCAGAGCTTCAACAAGGTAAACACTCTTACCCTCAAGGGCAGTCAGGTTTACGCAAGACAGATTTTCTTAGGCAAAAACGGCCTTTGCGACCTGAAAATTGACGGAGACTATATATTTATAAACGATGTTATACAGGAATACCGCTATGAAAACAAGTATTACCAAAACAACAGAAGCTATGTTGTAAACAAGAACACGCTTAAGTGCACTAATACAATAGGCGGAATTTCTCTCGGTAAAACAGGCTCAACGAGAAACGAGGTTTCGGCAAATATGTCCGCTGTTTACGATAATAAATATTACTTCGCCGTTAATTTAACAAACGGAATAGAGCTTTTCGAGGTTGACCCGTCAGATAACGAAAGCACAGGCAACCACACCGTTAAAAACCTTGCAAATTCGGCTCTTTCTTCCTACAGCGGAGACACAACCTTAGCAAGCTCAAAGGGCAGAACAAACGTTGAGCTTGTAGGCTTTGAAGCAGGTGAAAGCAATTTTATAGCCATAGGCACGGAATACGGCCGCGACACAACCGACGATGAGAACGAAGAGGGTACGAGAATCTTCATAAGCTCTATATCCAAAAATCAAATAGGCGTATTAACCCCCGTAACAGAAACCTTAACCGACTACGGCGATATTTCAAATGTCCACACAATTAAAATTTCCTCAACCGACATTATGCTTATGTGGAAGGAAAGCGGCAGAATAAGCTATTGCCACCTTGACGGAGAGGGCAAGCTAAACGGCACAATAAAGAGAATTTACGGCGCCGAATTAGGTATAGGCTCCCCCTATTTCAACTCTGACGACAGCAGCATAGTATGGGCCTATATGGTAAACGATGACGACTACGCATACTATAGCTTCGGCCCCCGTGATTACGAATGATTATGAATAAAGCCATAGTTACAGGCGCAACCTCCGGAATAGGCCTTGAAATCACAAAGGGCCTCCTGGAAAGAGGCTGGTTCGTTTACGGAATAGGCAGGGATTTTAAAAACGCACCCGAAAACGATAATTTTTGCAGGGTTCCCCTTGACCTTACCGACAGAGAGGCCTTAACAGGAAAAATTACCGAAATAAGAAAGGGCGTAACCTTGCTTATAAACAATGCCGGTGTGGGTTATTTCGGGCTTCACGAGGAATTAAGCCCCCGAAAAATTCACGAAATTACGGCAGTAAATCTTGAAGCACCTATGATTATAACGGGGCTTATGCTGAGAGAGCTTAAAAAAACAGGAGGACGGATTATAAATATATCCTCCCATGCCGCAAAGCATTCAAGCCCCCACGGCGCAGCTTATGCAGCCGCAAAGGCAGGCCTTACACACTTTTCCGAGAGCATATTCGACGAAGCCCGAAAATACGGAGTTTATGTCTCAGCCATTCACCCCGACATAACCGCCACAGCCTTTTATGACAGTGCAAGCTTTACCTATGAGGAGGGAGAGGACTTTTCTCTTTCCCCTAAGGAGGCGGCCGAAGCGGTTTTTACGATTTTATCTGCTGATTATCCCATAAAGGATATAACTCTAACACCAAAAAAACACAGGATAAGGTATAAAAACAAAGTAAATTAATACAACCTGCCTTTTAACCGCAGCACTATATGCTTTCGGTTAGGCAGGTTTTTTAAATTGCGAGGTGCCGCCTGCCCTGCCGAAAAGCCGCCCGTGAGGATAGCACAAACCGAGGGAGATGTCAAGGGCTTCGCAAGTCCTCCGGATCCTTGACATCTCCCTCGGTTTGTGCTGTTTAAAAGGTTTTGCGTTTGCCGTCGGGCAAACACCTCTTTTAACAATAGTATATCTTCAGCCCCGAAACTCTTTCATCTTTCACTTGTTAAACCATACATAAGCTATAGTCTTAAAAATACTGCTTAAAAGCAGGTTTGGAAAAATTACAGGGGCTGTCTGCAAAACCGGAAATATCAATTTTGCGGCAACCCCTATTTTTTGTTATATATATTTATATGCAGCATTAAAGCTCGCTCATTACCGACTGCATATCATATTTTCCCTTAGGCTTATTCTTCATAAATTTAGCCGCTTTTACGGCTCCTACGGCAAAAACGTCCTTTGAGTGGGCGGAGTGGTTAAACTCTATAACCTCGTTTCTGCCTGCGAACATAACCGTGTGTTCGCCTACGATGGTACCGCCTCTCATTGCGGAGATACCTATTTCCTTTTCGTTTCTCTGCTTCCTGTAGGAGCTTCTGTCGTAAACATAGTTAAATTTATCCCCCATACTTTCGTTTATGCTGTCAGCTAAGAGTATAGCCGTGCCGCTGGGAGCGTCAAGCTTAAGATTGTGGTGTTTCTCAAGAATTTCAATATCAAAGCCTGCTTCGCTCAGTACGGGGGCATATTTCTTCAGAATACTGCAAATAAGGTTTATGCCTATGCTCATATTCGCCGAACGGAAAACGGGAATTTCCTCAGAAGCCTTATCAAGAAGTTCTAAGGTTTCGCCGCTTAAGCCCGTTGTACAGATTATAACGGGAAGCTTTCTCTCAAGTGCATATTTAATAACTCCGGGAACGGCGCTTGCCGTTGAAAAATCTATTATAACGTCCGCCTCTACCCGGCAGTCGTTTATGTTTGTGAATGTGGGAAAGGGTGCATTGCTTTCCGCAATATCAACTCCTGCCGCAATTTCACAGTCCTTATCTTTGGACACAATATCGCATATGACCTTTCCCATATGCCCGTTGCATCCGTGCATTATAATTTTTGTCATATTTTACCTCAATTACCGCCTTGCCGCCTTATTGCAGAACAGCACCGAAAAGCTCGCTTTTTATAATAGAATAACGAATCATAACAAGCTCCATAGGCTCTGTTTTGCCCATATAGCGTTTTCTCATAACTCCGTCCTTTATCATTCCGGCTTTCATTAAAACCTTTCCCGCCGCAGGATTTTCAGCTAAATACTGTGATTCAACAACGTAAAAGCCTACATGATTCAAAAGAAAATCCAACACAGCCTTGCAGGCTTCCGTAGCGTAGCCGTTGTTCCACCACTTTGACCCTATACAAAAGGCAATCTGGCAGAGCTGCTGGCCTGCATTTTTAGACGTTACCTCAATGTTTCCTATAAGCTCCCCCGTTTCCTTAAGCTGAATACCCCAGTTAAAACCCAAAGGCCTTGAATAGGCTTCCACCCATTTATGAATAACCGCCCTTGTGTCCTTAAGGGTTTTGTGGGTAGGCCATGAAAGATATGAGGTTGTTTTAACATCCGAGGCCCAGTTTTCAAACATCTGGGGGCCGTCGTCAAGAGTTATCTTTCTAAGTATAAGCCTGTCTGTTTCAAGCTTTTTCATGCCTAAATCCTTCATCATAATCTCCATTCCGCCGCACACGCCGGCACAAATAGTGATGAAAGTG
>JAJQFB010000047.1 GCA_021201395.1 Clostridiales bacterium
AATGGAAGAATTTGCTATTCATCTTGTTATGTTAACTAAATGACATTGGTTGTTAAACTTGAACAATATGAAAATGCTTCTTCATCAATGGTTATTATGCTGTCCGGCAGTGTTAAACGGGGCAGACTTGAGCAATGTCTGAAAGCCTTGCAGCCTATATATGTAACACTGTCCGGTATTGTTACACTTATTAAGTCTGAACAACCGGCAAAAGTACTATCATTAATTTCCGTTATACTGTCGGGGATAATTACTCTTACCAAAGCTGTGTTGTAAAAAGCATATTTTCCAATGCTCGTAACACTGTCGGGTATGCTTACGCTTGCCAGCTTTGTACAAGCCCCAAAGGCATAATCGCCTACAGTCGTAACGCTGTCGGGTATTGACACACTTGTTAAATAATATATACTGTAAAAGGCATATTCACCTATTGTAATTATATTACTCGGTATAGTTATACTTGAAAAGCCGCAGTCGGCAAAAACGTGATTAGTAAGAACCGTTATACCTGTAGGTATATTTACACTTGATAAATTACCGCAGCTTGCAAAGGCATATTCTTCCATGCTTGTAACGCTGTCGGCAATAACAGCCGCTGCAAGCTTACCGCAGCCGTAAAAAGCGTATGTGCTTATAGTAGTTACTCCATCGGGAATTGTCAGGCTTGTTATAGCATCTAAATTGTAGAAAGCATATTCGCCTATTGTTTTTATACCGCTTGGAATTGTAAAGTTTCCTATTTTTTTGCAGTTATAAAATGTATAGTCGGCAATGCTTGTTAAGCCTGAGGACAGCGTCAGGCTTGTCATTTTACTGCAGTCGTAGAAAGCGTACTGACCTATTGAGGTTACGCTGTCGGGAATGTCTATAGCCGTTAAAGCCGTACATTCATAAAAGGCATATTCGTCTATGGTCTTAAGGCCGCTTGAAAGTGTAACCGTTGTCAAAGCCGTATCGTTTGAAAATATACCGTAGCCTATGCTCTCAACACTTGAGGGGATAGCTATACTTGTTAAGGCCGTGCAGTAGTAGAAAGCATAGTTTCCTATTGAGGTTACACTGTCGGGAATTGTTACGCTTGTAAGGGCTGTACAGCCGTAAAAAGCGTCGTTTCCTATGCTTGTAACGCTGACACCGTTAATGGCCGAGGGAATTTCCGCCGCCGTTACTGTTGCGTCGGCTGCCGTTATTTCTCCCGTGGATTCGTCAAAATAGAGAGAGCCTCCCTCTATGGCATAGGTTACGGAACCGGCAAGGTCAACCTCTGTTTCCTCGTGAACAGGCAGACTTCCCTCAGATCCCTCAGACTCCTCCGTCAAAAGGGCAGAGTCCGACAAGGTATCGTCCTCAACGTAGATTTCAGCCCCGTTTTCCTCGGAAGCTTCCGCCGAAAAAACAGTATTAAGGCTCGAAACCGCCATTGCGGCAGCTAAAAATACAGATAAAACCGATTTAAATTTCATTTTTTCCTCCTTCTAATGGTGGGACAGGCTTAAAAAAGCCTCGTCCTTTTCGGTTTGGCTTATTCTCAAGTATCTTTTTGTAATAGCAAAGGAAGAATGGTTGTATATGCTCATAAGCAGGGTGGTGGAAGCACCGTCTAAATAGAGCTGATAGCCTACTGTTTTTCTCAGGCTGTGACAGCTTATGACGCCCTTAAGACCCAGCTCGTTTGCGGCTTTTTTGACGATTCTGTAGGCCTGTGTTCTGTGGAGGGGCTTTAAGCCTCCTCTGCCCTTAAAAATATAGCCCTCAATGTCGCCGACTTCCTTAATATAAAGCCTGAAAGCCGCCCTTAACTCCATATTTACGGCAATTATAATTGACCTTTCCCGTCTTTTTTTCTCTAACGACAATATGGTCGTAAACCATTCCGTCCTCTGTGGCCACATCACTCCATTTCAAAAGTAAAATATCGCTTATCCTAAGAGCCGTAAAAAGCCCCACGGCAATCAAAAGATAATTTCTTAAGTTATAATTATCCTTTGTAAGATAGAATCCGAGCAGTCTCTCAGCGTCATTTCTGTCCTTAACAGGATCTGTAGTTCTCATAAAAAAGTCCTCCTTTAAAATTAATTCATCACATTATGTTATTGTGTTGCATTGACCTTTTACAAATTTCCCCGTAAAATAAAGAAAAAATAAATAATTGACAAGTATACTCGTTTTGTAGTATAATCTTATTGTAAATGAAATGCGAACAGTTTTAAAGCTAAATTCTCATAAAATTTTTTTACATATAAAATTATAAATGCAACACAATAACATATTGTGTTGCATTGTGAGTATAAAACCGAAAAACGAATTTTTATATTGTATAAAAAGGGCTTAAGAAAATGAGATAATCAACATTTTTCTTAAGCCCTCTTATAATGTGTTTAAATTATATAATATTTTACGGCTTTATGCCAAAACGTAAACGGTTACGTTTTTCCTGCCGTAGTTTGCGGCCTCGCCGTAAGAATCGAAGCAAAGGTCGATTTTGTTGCCCTTTATTGCTCCGCCGGTGTCGGCTGCTAAGCAATAGCCGTAGCCCTCTACATAGAGCTTTGAACCCAGAGGAATAACATTGGGGTCAACAGCTGCAATACCGTAGTGAGCCCTTACGCCTGTGGCCGTAATTCCGTAGTCGGCCATACCGGGGGTTTTGCCCGTACAGGCATAGTCGATTGAATATGCAGAGGAGTTCATTGTAAGCTGTCTTACTATTGTGCCTGTTGTAAAAGCACTGAAAGCCCCTGTGATTTCATCTTCCGCAGACTCCGGCTCTTCAACCTTTGTGCCTATTTCTATAACCCTGTTTACGGGAGCGACAAGAACGTTCTCCTTTAAGGTTTCCGTGGAAACAGCCTGACCGTTTTCATAATTTACCCTTACGGTAAGCTCTAAGCTTCCTACCTGACCCTCGCTTAAAACGTTTGTAACGCCCTCTTCAAGATCGGGGTTTTCAACCGTTTCCGTATCGAAGTAATACTCAACGATTTTTGTTTCTACCTTTGTATAGCCCGAAACAACGGGAATTAAGTCAACAACGTTATAGGCCTGAGATGAGCTGTAGCCCTCGCCTAAGGTATAGTTTATGCCTGTTTCCACCTTAAGCTTTGAGAGAGCCTCCCCTACGGTGTAAACGTTCATATATATTGTATAAACATCTTCGCCGTCAATAAGGAAGGAAACGTCCTCGGCTCTTTTAATGTTAATAACCATTCCCTGAGTAATTTCGTCTGTAAGCTCGCCTCTTAAAATATCAAGCTCGCCTAATGTAATACCCTGTTCTTCAAAGAAGTCCCCTATTGTTTTGGGTTCCTTTGAGGTTGTGTAAACTTCCGTTCCGAAGTTATCCTGTACCACTACGGTATATCTGCTTGCGGCGGAAACCGCTGTTTCCTCTTCAAGAGCCTCTTCAACCGTTTCAGCCGTTGCTTCCTCGGCAGTTGTAATTTCCTCGGCCTTAACCTCGGCGTTTGCCATAGAAGAAAACAGAAGCATTATACCCAGTACAACCAAACTGTTAATAAAAATTTTCCATGTACTTTTCTTTTGTTCACCATGTGCTATTAAATTATTCATTAATAAATCCTCCTTCCGGACAAAGTAATTTGATAAATTACTCTTAAGAGATTTCTGTCCGCTTAAATCTCCTTTGTCCTTCGATTCGGAATATGCTTTATTTTTATCTTCTCTTTGCATATTCCTGCTTAACACTTTCGTAACAGTTTTAAAAGTAAAAATCCCTTAAAAACCGTTAAAATTATGTTAGGTTAATCTTTAGTATTATTAATTTATAAAGATTTAAAACCAATGTAAGCGTCAAATGTTTTAAAAGCAATAACCAAGATTCGGTCTTTCTTTTTCCTTTTTTAACACTCACAGGCTCTATTTTAACACATTCGTAACAATTATGCAACAATTATTTTTTTGTCGAATAAACTTAGAGCGTTTTTTCGAGTGGTTTCTTCCACTTTTTCGGGTGAAATTTGTTTAATTTCACTAATTTTTTCGATTATATAACGTAAATTTCGTGAATCATTACGGTGCCCCCTTACAGGAACCGGCGCTAAATACGGCGAATCGGTCTCCGTTAAAATCCTCTCAAGAGGCAGATTTTTGACAACTTCCAACGATTTTTTGGCATTTTTGAAGGTTATCATTCCCCCTATTCCAATATAAAAGCCAAGCTTTATATATTCAAGCGCCATTTCCGTATGGCCGCTGTAGCTGTGAATAACCCCCTGTCTCACCCTGCTTTCCTTAATTATATTAAAGGTTTCCGCCGCCGCCTCTCTTGAATGTATAATAACCGGAAGCCCAACCTCCGCCGCAAGGTCAAGCTGAGCCTTAAAACACTTCCTCTGAACCTCTCTGTCACAGAAGTCATAATAGTAGTCAAGACCGATTTCCCCTATTGCAACGGCTTTGGGGTCATTTGACAGCTCTCTTAGCTTTTCCGTATTTTCATCGTTATATTCGTCCGCCGAATGAGGATGTATACCTACAGCAGCATAAAAATTCTTCCATTTGCGGCTTAATTCCAAACCGGCATAGGAGGATTTCATGTCACAGCCTGCGTTTACGATATACTCAATATTAAAGTCACGAAAAAGAGAAGAAATTAATTCTTCTCTGTCCTCGTTAAACTTTTCATCGTCATAGTGGGCGTGGGTTTCAAATATCATTATGAAATGTCCGCTCCGTCGGGTATGTCATCGCTTACGGAAACAAGCTCAAGCTTGTCCCCCTTGCTCGCCGCCAAAAGCATACCCTGTGAAAGCACGTCCCTCAGCTTAACGGCCTTTAAATTCGTAACAACTATAACCTTTCTTCCCACCATATCCTCAGGGCTGTACCACTTAGCCACCCCTGACACAATCTGCCTTGCCTCATCGCCTATCTTAACCTGAGAAACAAGAAGCTTGTCCGAGTTTTCAACTCTCTTGCACTCCGAAATAACTCCGACTTTCATCTTAACCTTAGCAAAGTCGTCAATTACAATCTCTTTGGGAGCCTCCTCTTTCTTCTTCTGTTTTTCGGCCTTTTTAGCCGCCTTTTCTTCGGCCTTAGCTTTCTTCTCGGCTTCCTTTTCTATAGAAGCAAGCTCTTTCTTAACGTCTATTCTGGGGAAGATAACCTCGCCTTTCTTAACGGAAACCTCTTTGGGCAGAAGTCCGAAACCGTGAATACTGTCCCACACTTTAAGTGTATCCTCGGTTATACCCAACTGCTCAAAGCAAAGAGCCGGTGTGTTGGGCATACAGGGTTCTGTAAGTATTGAAACAATTCTCAAGCCCTCCGCAAGAACATACATAATTCCCGCAAGCTCAGCTTTTTTGTCCTCACTCTTAGCCAAAATCCATGGAGACGTTTCGTCTATATATTTGTTAAGACGTCTTATAAGTCCCCAAATTTCGTTTAAAGCGTCTGAAAATAGCATCTCGTCATAATATTCTTCCGTTTTTTCAACTGTTTTAGCCGCAAAAGCCCTAATTTCTTCATTGAGAGGATTTTCCTCCTGCTCCGCCGGAAGATTCCCTCCGAAATATTTTTCAATCATACCTACGGTTCTGGAAAGAAGATTTCCGAAGTCATTGGCAAGGTCTGAATTGATTCTGTTAATAAGAGCCTCGTTCGTAAAGTTTCCGTCCTGACCGAAAGCTATCTCTCTCAAAAGGAAATATCTTATGGCGTCAACGCCGTATTTCTCACAGAGTATAACCGGGTCAACAACGTTCCCCTTAGACTTGCTCATTTTTCCCCCGTCTATAATAAGCCAGCCGTGGCCGAAAACCTTTTTAGGCAGAGGCAAATCAAGAGCCATAAGCATAGTCGGCCAGATTATGGTATGGAAACGTACAATTTCCTTTCCCACCACGTGAACATCAGCAGGCCAGTATTTCTTAAAGTCGCTGTCATCATCGCTTCCGTAGCCCAAAGCGGTAATATAGTTTGAGAGAGCGTCTATCCAGACATAGACAATATGACCCTCGTCAAAATCCACGGGAACGCCCCACTTGAAAGATGTTCTTGAAACACAAAGGTCGGTAAGCCCCGGCTTTAAGAAATTGTTTATCATTTCGTTCCGCCTTGAAGCAGGCTCCAAAAACTCGGGATGTTCCTCAAGAAGCTTTATAATCCTGTCGCCGTATTTTGAAAGCCTGAAAAAATAGCTTTCCTCCTTAACCCTTTCAACAGGTCTGCCGCAGTCGGGACACTTTCCGTCAACAAGATCCTTTTCCGTAAAAAAAGATTCGCAGGGAGTGCAGTAAAGCCCCTCATATTCGCTCTTATAAATCTCGCCCTTGTCGTAAAGAGCCTTAAATATCTTCTGAACCGATTTAATGTGATAATCGTCTGTGGTTCTTATATATCTGTCATAGCTTATGTTCATAAGCTTCCAAAGCTCTTTAACGCTTACAACTATATTATCAACATATTCTTTTGGGGAAACTCCCTTTTCTTCGGCAATTCTCTCTATTTTCTGGCCGTGTTCGTCTGTTCCCGTAAGAAACATAACGTCATAGCCCCTTGCCCTCTTATACCTTGCCATAGCGTCCGTAGCCACAGTACAGTAGGAATGGCCGATGTGCAGCTTATCGCTTGGGTAATAAATAGGTGTAGTAATGTAAAATTTCTCCTTTTCCAACAATCTCACTCCTCATAAGTATTAAAATAAATCAATGAATCCATTATATATTTTTTCTTAAATAAATCAACCCAAATATTCACAAAATCACAATAATTTGAATTGCGGCGGTAAAAACGGCTTTTTAAACCTCAGGCGAAGATGGCTTCGGGGGGTCGGGTATTACGGGAGTCTCCTTTTCGGCGGAGCTTCCCTCGTAAAAGCTGTATGTTTCCTCCTCGTCCTTATCCATATCGGGAAGATATTTCCTGAAAACTCTCATTATCATCTTCGATGTAAAATAAGCATAAACTCCGGGGAGAATTATTACCAAAATAGGCCATCTCATAAAAAGATAAACCACAAGACCCACAAAAACTATGGAGGTTACCGTTGTGGAGATGTGGCGGTTGGCGAAGTAGAAAGCGTTCTTGAAATACTGGCCGAATTTGAGCTTAAACCTTGCCAAAAGGGCGAAAATATAAACGGTTACTCCGGCTAATTCCGCACAGAGAACCACCTGAAAAACAAGCATAAGCTGTGACGACCGGTATATATAGTTAAAAACAACAAAGTTTAAAACCGCCAGTATAACGGGAATGAGCAAAATTATTTCCATAAGCGTAGCCCTTATGAAATTTTGTCTGAAACTTCTGAAAAAGTCCCTTGAAACATAACCCTCTCTGTGTGAAATCTGCCTTGTTGTAACATAGTAGAGAGCCGTTGTGGAGGCGCCCATTGTAATAATAGGGATAGAGCAAACCGCCCACAGCATTGAAAGTATCATAAGATCCCCTATGAGCGTGCCGTATCTGAAAATTTTACTGTTGAAAAAATCATTCATATTGTATTTAACCTCTTTTCTTTTTTTCTCCGATTTAAAGCCCGCCCCGCCTCAAACAGGGAATGACTTGACTGCTTCTTATGATTATACTCCCAATGTCACAAAATTTCAAGAGAATAGTATAATAAAATATAAAAATCAGTAAATCAGGAGGCGTAAAGGTGGACATTAAAGCATTTCAGACGGAAACAGAAAACTCCGATACGGGAGGCTTACAGATAGAGGTTTATGCAGGTTCGGTATCAAGCCCTGTGGCCGGAGCCTCGGTTAGGGTTTTGGGAGAAAGAGGCGAAAGCTTTTCCCTTGAAACAGACATCTCCGGTCAGACAGCCGTTGTATATTTGGAAACACCGCCCAAATATTTTTCAGAGGAGCCTACGGGGCTTATGCCCTATTCAACGGCGGAGATAACTATAACAAAGGAGGGTTTAGGCAGCGAAGAGGCTTCCGGTGTACAGATACTGCCGGACAACATCGCACTTCTGAGGGTGTTTTTGGGGGCGGAGGGTTCCGAAAGCGAAATTGTAATAACCCCCTCTCCCTTATATGAGCCGAGAGAAGAGAGGATTTTTGAGGAGGAGGTAAAGCCCATAAATTCCCTTACGGGCTTTGTGGTTTTAGACAGAGTTGTAATACCCGAATATATAGTTGTTCACGACGGCTCCGCCAGCGACGACAGCGCCCCAAACTATTATATACCCTACAAGGACTATATCAAAAACGTGGCCTCAAGCGAGGTTTACTCCACCTGGGAGCCCAACGCCATAAGAGCAAATGTTTTGGCAATAATTTCCTTTACCCTAAACAGGGTGTTCACTGAGTGGTACAGAAGCAAGGGCAAGAATTTTACAATAACCTCCTCCACCGCCACAGACCACTACTTTGTTTACGGCAGGAATATTTTCGTTGAAATTTCACAGATTGTAGACGAGCTTTTTTCTACCTATATTATAAGAGAGGGAAACAGACAGCCCCTGCTTGCACAGTATTGCGACGGCAGGAACGTAAGCTGCCCCGGGTGGATGACCCAGTGGGGTTCCCAATATCTTGCCCAACAGGGCTACTCCGCCATAGAAATTCTCAGATATTTCTACGGAGACGATATTTATCTGACTACGGCGGAAAAGGTGGACGGCGTACCCTATTCCTATCCCGGTGAAGTTTTAACAATAGACTCACAGGGGCAGGCCGTGGAAACGGTTCAAATTCAGCTTAACAGAATAAGCCGCACCTACTCCGCCATAAGAACCTTAACCCCCGACGGCGTCTACGGCCCGGCCACAGCGGAAGCCGTAACAGCCTTTCAGGAAATTTTCAACCTAAACCCCTCCGGAGCGGTGGACTACGCGACATGGTATCAAATTTCACAAATTTATGTGGCGGTTGAAAAACTGGCCTGATTTTTCACTTTTCTACTTGTCACAAATTTAAACAGAGGGCATATTATACACTGTGAGAACGGACAAAACAATTTTAAAATATAAAAAATAAAATAATTATAAGGAGGTTCAAATATGGGTGTATTTGATTTTGACAGCTGCTGCGGCGGCTCTGTAAGCGGCGAAAGCAGTGAAAATAATTGTTCAAGGAAAAAAATAAAGGACGAATGTCTCATAGCCCTTAAGGTTTATGACTTTTTCAGGATTCAGGAGTGCCTGACAAGCGATGTTTTAGGCTATGCAAGGGCTGCGGAGGACGTTGTTGCAGGCGAAACCGAAATTTCAGCCGGTGAGATTATAGTTCCCCCCTCCGAAGCGGCTTCTGTTGTAATAGAGGACTTGGAGATTAAGTCCGTAAATGTGTTTAATAAAAAGAGGAACACATTCAAAAACGGCTATTACGATGTTGATTTACAGTTTGTATTTCAATGTCATTTATTTAATTTAAGGGGCAATTTTTCAATTAAGGGTGTAACCAAA
>JAJQFB010000042.1 GCA_021201395.1 Clostridiales bacterium
TTATGCCTAACGGCGGAATAGTCTGTCATACGGGAATTTTGGGCGGCATTTATGCTCTGAACGGCTTTGACCCAATAAAAGATATTCCCAACGGTGTATATCTGACGGGCTTTTTCAGCAATTACCCTACACAGCAAACCATAACGGATATTTTGAATTTCATAAAAGAAAACAATATAAAACCGAAAATAGGCAAAATTTTTTCTTTTGATGAAATCAGAGAAGCCTGTGTGGAAATGGACGAAGGCAAGGTGAACGGGAAAATAGTAATATCGGTGAAAACACTTTAAAAATAATTATCGGCGAAAGGAGAGGTACAAATGGATTCTACGGATATTGCAAGAAAAAGAGTGACTGTACGTAAATTTTCGCAACGTCCGGTTGAAAAAGAAAAAACGGAAAAAATATTGGAAGCCGGACGGTGGTCGCCTACTGCCGTAAATGCTCAGCCCCAAAGAATTTTGGTTTTGGACACTCCCAAAAATTTGGAAAAGGTAAGGGAGTTCTGTACATTCGGATATGATCAAAAATATGTTGACT
This sequence comes from Clostridiales bacterium, assembly GCA_021201395.1. Classification (GTDB taxonomy): domain Bacteria; phylum Bacillota; class Clostridia; order Lachnospirales; family CAG-274; genus JAJQCI01. The sequence goes on from JAJQFB010000042.1 coordinate 541, forward strand.
TATCAAAGGAATGCGATGACAAGGCTAACGGCAAAATTAATCTTTATTACGGAGCACCTCTTGTTCTGCTTGTGTGTTATGATAAAAATGCCTGCTGGGTTCACCCCCAAAGCGGAAAAAGCAGCGGAGCAACAGATGCAGCTATTGTAGCTGTTCATATGATGCTGGAAGCGGCAAGCCTTGATTTGGGCAGTGCATGGACAAGCTATTTCGATGAAGAAAAAGCCCGTGTTCTCCTTAATCTGCCCGAAAACTGGCAGTCTCTGTGTATGCTCTATATAGGCTATCCGGCAGAGGATTTTGTGCCTAATACACATTTGAGCGGAAAGCGAAAGCCCTTGGGCGAAACCTGTTTTTACAATATTTTAACGGAGGAATATAAAAATGGACGGAATAATGACTTCCAAAATATTAAATAAACTTTCCGTACAGGTTAAAAAATTAAAAAATAAATTAGACAAAGCCGATGCGGTTATAATAGGAGCCGGAGCCGGGCTTTCCGCTTCCGCAGGCTTTTCATATGACGGAGAAAGGTTTAACAAATACTTTTCGGATTTCGGCAAAAAGTACGGTTTTCACGATATGTACACAGGAGGGTTTTATCCCTACAAAACATTTGAAGAGCACTGGGCATACTGGAGCAGATATATTTATTACAACCGTTATGAAAATGCTCCAAAGCCCGTTTATGACGAGCTTTTTGACATTGTTAAGGATAAGGATTATTTTGTTATAACAACGAATGTAGACCACTGCTTTCAAAAAGCAGGCTTTGACAAAAAGAGACTGTTTTATACTCAAGGTGATTACGGACTGTTTCAGTGTTCCGAGCCCTGCTGCAATGAAACCTTTGACAATGAAGAATTAATATACAAAATGGTCAAAGAACAGGAAAATATGAAAATACCCTCAGAGCTTGTTCCCGTTTGTCCTTACTGCGGAAAGCCTATAACAATGAATCTGCGCTCCGATGATAAATTCGTTGAGGACGAGGGCTGGCACAGGGCGGCGGAAAGATATTCAAGCTTTCTGCGTACAAGAAAAAATATGAAGGTCTTGCTTTTGGAGCTTGGTGTGGGTTATAATACTCCTGTAATAATAAAATATCCTTTTTGGCGAATGAGCGCTGAAAACAAAAACTATTCCTATGCCTGTATAAACTACGGCGAAGCAGTCTGCCCCGGTGAGATAAAACACAAAGCAGTCTGTATTGACGGCGATATAGGAGAAGTGCTTTCAAAGCTGCAGTAACAAAGAAAAGAGGAATATCCCATGCACGATATATGGAACCCTTGGCACGGCTGTGTAAAATGCAGCGAGGGCTGCCGAAATTGCTATATGTACTTTCTTGACCGTATGAGAAATAAAAACGGCGGGGAAATTTACAAAACAAAATCGGGCTTTACGTATCCCCTGCAAAAAAACAAAGACGGAAAATATAAAATTCAAAGCGGTGAAATGATTCGTGTATGTATGACATCTGATTTTTTCTTGGAGGAAGCCAACAAATGGCGCGATGAAGCATGGAACATTATATATCAGCGGAGGGATGTTATATTTTTTCTGCTGACAAAGCGTCCCGAACGTGTAAGAAAATGTCTGCCAAGTGACTGGGGCAACGGCTGGGAAAACGTGTTTTTCAATGTAACCTGTGAAAATCAGAAACGTGCCGATGAGTGTATTCCTCTTCTTCTTGAACTGCCCTTTAAGTACAAGGGCATAATGTGTGCCCCGTTTATCGGTCCTGTATCCATAGAAAAATATCTTTCCGAAGGACAAATAGAACAGGTTATATGCGGCGGTGAAAATTATGACGGAGCAAGACCCTGTAATTATGACTGGGTTAAAACACTTCGCTGGGAGTGTGAGGCATACAACGTCAGCTTTTGCTTTATAGAAACGGGAACGGTTTTCATAAAAGACGGAAAAACCTATCGCATTCCCTCAAAACGCATTCAAAGTGAAATGGCCTATAAATCCCGAATAAGCTATCAGGGAAAGCACATAAGCTTTAAACTGACTGACAGCTTCGGAGAACCAATTTCCCAAAATGAATTATATGTTCCCCGTTACCGAAAAAACTGTGAAAGCTGCGGAAGTAAGCCCATATGCAACGGCTGTTCCAATTGCGGAAAATGCGGAGATTTGCAGCAATCACTATAAAAAATAATATCCAAGCCATATAAAAGCCGCTCCGGTGTGAGAGCGGCTTTAACTTTATGGTGCAGCCAAAAAATAACAGCCGATCTTAAATATATTTCAATGACCGACTATTATAAAAAATACATTAAGCCGAAAGAGCCTTTTTATTTAACTTGCAAAGTATTGAAGAAATATCCGAATCTATACAGATTGAACGGTCTTTAATTTCCGTGGGGCAAAATGCTTCATCTTTATTAACACAGGCATAAACCGCCTTTTTATTTTCCGCTGTCATTTGCAAAAACGGATATTTTATAATGACGGGAGTGTTCCTTCCTACGCCTAACTCCAAAAAGAGTATGTGCAAATTTTTATGACGGCGGAGAAAATCAGAATAACGCTCTTCGGCTTTGTGCCAGCCCTCATCTTCCACAAAGGTATTGTCGCAGCGGAGATTCATTGTCATAGGTGCTCCGCAGACAGGGCAGTGAGGAACAAGCTCCGAGGGGATTTTCATATTTTTCTGCTCATTTACCATCTGCCTGACAGCCTCTTCGTTTTCATATGTTTTGTTGTGACAAGGCTTTGAACACTGCCACAGACCGTAATCACCCTGTGTATAAAACAGCCGTTTTTTATCAAAGCCTGCCTTTTGAAACTGATGGTCAACATTGGTAGTCAAAACAAAACAGTCCTTATCTCTCACAAGCTCAAGCAGGTCTGTATAGTGCTTTCCGGCTTTAGGCTCATATCTGTTAATGTAAATATGCCTTGACCACCAAGCCCAGTATTTCTCCAAAGAATCAAAGGGATAAAAGCCGCCTGAATACATATCGGTGATACCGTATTTTCTGCGAAAATCAGAGAAATACTTTTCAAAACGTTCTCCGCTGTAGAAAAGTCCTGCCGAAGCGGAAAGACCTGCCCCTGCCCCTATAATAATCGCATCGGCATTTTCGATTTCGCCTTTCAGCTTGAAAATTTGCTCATTTAAGCAGCTTTCCGTATATTTTAAAGTCGATTTCCTTAAAAACATTGAATATCACCTCAATTTTACTTTGTTTTTCTTCTTTATATTCCTTTACGGTTTTAACGGCAATTTCCGCCGCTCTTTCATTGGGAAAATGAAACTCTCCGGTGGAAATGCAGCAGAAAGCAAGACTTTTGACATTGTTTTTTTCTGCTGTTTCTAAACAGGAGCGGTAACAGGAAGCAAGGAGACTTTCGTCCCTCCTTGTAATCCTGCTGCCCACAATAGGCCCCACTGTGTGAATAACATAGTCACAGGGCAGATTAAAAGCCAGTGTAATTTTTGCCTTTCCCGTTTCCTCTTCGTGATCCTGAGCCTTAATAAACTCCGCACAGGCTTCACGAAGCTGTATTCCTGCGAAAGTATGAATTGCATTGTCAATACAGCCGTGGTTAGGGCAGAAACACCCCAGCATACGGGAGTTTGCGGCATTCACAATTGCTCCGCAGCGAAGTGTTGTTATGTCTCCCTGCCAAAGGTAAATGCCTTTCTGTATGGGTTTTAAATCCCCAAGGTCAGTAATTCCCTTTCGCCTTGTTTCTTCCTTTAAATATGCATCTTGTATTCTTAAAAAATCCTGACTTGTCTTTCTCGGCATACGAATATTAAACAAAGCCCTTAAGAGCCGTTTTTGCTCATTTACTTCTCCGGGAATTTGAATTTCTCCGTAACTGTTGTCCTCCGAAATAAGGTATTTGATTAAATACAGTCTTTTTTCCGCCTGTGTCATTGTTATCCTCTCTTTTCAATAGTCTGCTTGGGGCAAATTTCGGCACATCTGCCGCAGTGAAGACAGCGGTTTTGGTCAATTACCACAGGTATACCGGAAATATCAATACATTTCTGAGGGCAAACAGAATAGCAGAGCTTACAGCCTATACACTGATTTCCCACAAAATAGCCGCTTTCAATTGGCTTAGGCTGACCTATCACAATGCCCTCACGCACAACCCTTGAGGGGTCGCTTATGTCAAAATATTCCCCCTCTGCTTCATAAAGCCTGAAAACCTCTAACGCACTTCTTGTGTCATCAGGATAGATTTTCTGCATATATGTGTTATTTTCAAAAATCTCGTCAAGCTTTTCGCTGCCTATATTTTGAATTTTGCCCCTAAGAGAAATTGACTTTTTATCCTTGACGGCAGAAAGAGCAATAAAGCCCTGCTCCTTAAGCTGACTGTAAAAAGCCTTTCCCTTTGCCGTCAGAAAATACACGCCCTTTTCGTCCCACAGCATCATATCTATGGCTCAGATTTGAGGGTGTCCGTCTTTTCCGATTGTAGCAACAGCCGCCGAATGAATTTCCTCAACCAACATTTTTAAATAATTTTTCTCTGCCATATCTGCCGCCGCCTTTCAAAAATCCGTTTAATTAGAACTTATAAGGGGGATTGCCTGAAAAATCGGCAATTACACCGTGTGCGTCCTTAAGATAAAAAACCTCGAAAATAGAGTTTTCAGCTGTCTGATACTGACCTTTTACTATGGGGTTCTGAATACACATTTCCTTTGCGGCCATATTGTTTTCAAAAACAGCTGTTCCATGGAGACGAATCCAAGCGTATGAGGGGCTTGAAACGGAAATTTCTATTTCGGGATTTTCAAGCATATCCTTGTAAACGTCCTTTGTGTTGTTTGTGCAGAACCACAGTTTTCCGTCCATCTCGCCTGAGAACATAAACGGACGGCATTTTGCCTTTCCGTCACGGCCTACTATAGCCAAATACTGTACGGGATTTGCGTTTAAAAATTCGATAACTTTCTTCATAATGAATACCTCCGTTAAAATTATTTTGAATTTATTTATTGAAAGGGTTGATTTTTTCCTTTCTTTATATTTATAATAAATCAGTACAGCCAAACCGTCAAGTAAGCACAATAAAGTGCTATAGTTACCAAAAGGAAACCATAGGAGGAAATCATTATGGAAATAAAAAAGATACATACACCACGCCTTCAAAAGAACTGCCGGCCTGCCCCGTCGAAACAACCCTTTCTCTCATAGGGGATAAATGGAAAGTTCTTATTCTTCGCGACCTTATGCCGGGAACAAAACGCTTCGGCGAATTGAAAAAATCCATAGGCAGTGTTTCTCAAAAGGTCTTGACTGCTCAGCTTCGCCAAATGGAAGCAAGCGACCTTGTAATCCGCACGGTATTCCCGGAAGTGCCGCCCCATGTTGAATACAGGCTTTCCGATTTGGGCTACAGTTTAAAACCCATTTTAGATGCTATGTGGGACTGGGGCGAAAATTACAAGGAGAATTTTTAAATATAATTGATACTTAAAAGACAGCTATTGAGATTTTTGCAATAACTGTCTTTTACTGTAATCAGCATTTATAATATATAACAATCGCTGTAAATTAAACAAATTTTTATATTCGATTTTTACTGTAATGAATAAGACAAGCCCAGTGAAATAACAGTATAATTAAAAGCTATAATCTCAAGAGTGGTCACTATAAGCCATACAGACAGTATGTTTAGGGGTATTAAACTTGTTGTGGGTTCATAGAAGAATATACAGCCGTAAAATAATGCCGTTGCCATAGCTACACTTGAAAAGAATTTCATTTCGTCATTGGGGTAATTTTTATAGGCTTTTTGTATGTTATATATGATTTTCTTGACTTTAGACAGTAGGCAGACCGATAAGAAAATTAATGCTGTTCCGACTGTCAAATATATGATTGCGGCTATGCTATAGCTTATAACTGCATTTGTGCTGAATTTTACAGCTATAAGATTTTCAAGTTTGAAGAAAATGTTTTTAAAGAATGTGACAATCCATATTAGGTTATTTATTCTGTTCAGAAACCACTTGCCGCACTCTTTAAGGGCTACTGTGTGTTTTATTAGTTCCATAAGGGCAACGGCGGTTGTGAAAATTTCTATACCGACAAAGCCTGCTCTGTAGCGGTTTTTGGTTTCTCGTTCACTCTTTTCGGCTGACAACCGCTTGCGTACGGCATCACTTTTTTCAATTATAGCATCGCTTTCCTTTTTTTCTGCTTCTGCGGCTATACGGCTTTGTTTAGAGGCTTCTATTTGCAGATTATAACTCTTGTCCTCGGCTGCGTTTTTTTCGTAAATCGCTTTTTTCAGTTTGGCTTCGCTCTCGCTGACTTTGGCGGCTCTTTTCGTCAAGGCTTCTATTTTCTCGCCTGCTTTCATCAGCTCTGACTTTGCTTTCTGATTCAGAGATTGCATTTCGGAGACAGTTGATTGCAGCTTCAAAATTATCTCCTTCATATCTGTCGGGTTTAAGCCGCTGACTGCCTGTTGTAATTCCTCTTGTGTCATACTGTCGAAGCTGCTGACGGTCTGCTCTATTTCCTCCGAGGTCATTTTCGGCTGAGCCAAAGGTTTGGGTTGCTCTGGCGGTTTCTCTTTCATAATTTGATTCAAATTCATTTAACAATACCTCCTTGTCCAAATTTAATTTAAAGGTTTCGGATAATTTTTTGTTCCGTACCTTGTGATTTTTGCTGTCTGTAAATGTTATGTATTTGCGGTTGTCCTGCCATACAGTTTTTATGTTCTGCTGTTCAAGTAAGGAAATAAACTCGCTTTGAGATTTAGCCTTGTCTTTGGCTGATATTATAGCTGAGACTATGTTCAACAACCAACTATCATATTTTCCTTGTGCCGCTTTCTCCATAGCCTTGTAGGCTCCGATGTTGTTTGTGGTAATTTCATCATTTTTATGACAGATTTGCTTGTTATGCTCAGTCAAAATTTTATCTGACAGTTCTTTAAACTGCTGTAGCTCTCTTTTGGAATAGTTAAATTTCTTGCCGTTTTCAAAACTGACAGAATTTACTACGATATGGCTGTGAATATGATTTCTGTCGGTATGGGTGGCGAAGCAAACTTCATAGCCTTTAAACTTGTCCCATTTATTGACGAGTTCTTCGGCTATTGTATGGGCCTCTTCGGGGGTTATATTTTCATCGGGAGAAAAACTTTGCACAAAATGTTTGTACTGTCTGCCGCCTGTTTTACCCCAAGACTTTTTTGTAGCTCTCATATCGCCGAGGATATTATTTTTCCGACAGTTGACTGTCCCTATAAGCCTGTCCTCGGTTTTGCCGGGCTTTGTTATGTAACGTATGACATTGCCGATACTTGCTCTTGAATTGACAGCTTTTATTATTGCCATTGCTCCATCACATTCCCAAGCTGCTCGGAAATGGCTTCAAGCTGATAGGTGCAGCCGGCTATTTCTCTGGCATCTACTTTTTTGGCTATTTGGTTGATATTCCTGCCGATAGCCTTAATCTCGGAGACTATTTCGTGTCCGTAGGGCTTAACGATTATGGGCTTTTTTGACAGGGCTTGAAGCAAATATTCTCTCTGCGAAAGCCCCGATTTTTGAATTTTGGTCTTAACAAAATTCCACTCTTTTTCATTTAGGCGAATGCCTAACAGTTTATTTCTGAAACGATTTGCCAAACGCAAACCTCCTTTCGTTAGGAAAATGCTGATTTAAAGGAAATGAAAAATAATTTTACGGAAAAATACTGCGCTCCACGCATAAAAAAAGCTTGAACTCGAAAAAAGTTGCTTTTTTTATTGCTTTTCCGCTTGATTTTTCCGTCGCTGGCGCTAAAATTATTTTTCACATTGAATTATTCAGCATTTCCTTAGTTGTTTTGCAGAGTTGAAGAAATTTGCCGCCGAGGCTGATTACAGAGAAATATTTCCGTCTGTAATCAGCTTTCTCTGCGGCTTTTGTGTGCCTTTATGGCACAGAAGCGACGGGGTCAAGGGGGTACGCAGTCCCCCTGCAAGCTCTAAGTGGTATTCCACTTAGGGAGCTTGCAAATTCTCACCCACACACCGCAGAGCAGAGATTTCATCACAGTTTGAAGTTTGCTTGCATTGCCGAGAAAACTCTGCCTCGGTGGGTGAGGTGAGAATTTTTTACCCCTGCCGCAGCCTTACCGCCGTAGGTAATTATCGGGCGACAAGACTGTTTTCCGTAAAAAAGATGTATGCGGTTTTTACGAAAACAGTTTCAAGGCTCTGTCCATATTTGCGGCGGCATTTTGGTTTCTTATGTTCCGATTGTTTACCATAATCGGAATACAGCGTTCCAAAATGCGGTTGTAAATTCTGCTGCGGCTCATATCGGATGGGTGTTTAAGCTCGTCCAAGGTGAGGTTAGGGAAACGATGATTTAATCAAAAAGTTTATTGTCAAAAAAATACAAATATGGTATAATATAG
>JAJQFB010000079.1 GCA_021201395.1 Clostridiales bacterium
TTGGTTACACCCTTAATTGAAAAATTGCCCCTTAAATTAAATAAATGACATTGTTTCCCATATTATAACAATATGCTTTTGTAAGGGCGGCGAAAAATTTGACGGAAATCAGAATATGCGGAGGGAAAAGGCTCAGGGGAGAAATTACGGTTTCGGGGGCTAAAAATGCCGTCTTGCCGGAGCTTGCTGCTCTTGTGGGAATGAAAGGAACGGGAGTTATATACAACTGCCCGAATATTACAGATGTCAGCGTATCTATGGAGATAATAAGAAGCTTAGGAGGAAAAGCAGAGCTTGAGGACGGAACGGTTTCCTATGATTTAAGCGGCATAGACAGCTTTACAATACCGACTGATTTGGGCTGCAAAATGAGATCGGCTATTACATTCTGCGGAGGGCTTTTGGGCAGGTTCGGGGAGGTTGTCTTTTCTCCGCCGGGAGGCTGTGTTTTGGGGGAAAGGCCTATAGACCTTCACCTGTCGGGCTTTAAGGCTTTGGGGGTGGAAGTCAAAGAAGAAAACGGTCTTATAAGGGTTAAGGGCAGGCTTAAGGGAAACAAAATAAGGTTTAGATACCCCAGTGTGGGAGCCACTCAAAATATAATTATTGCAGCTTGCTTTGCCAAGGGACAGACTATAGTGGAAAACCCCTCTCTTGAGCCTGAAACTCTTGATTTGATAGGCTTTTTAAACACCTGCGGCGGCTGTATAGCCCTAAGGGGCGGCTGTATTTATATTGAGGGTGACAGGGAGCTTAAAGCAAAGCCCTACTGCACTATGGCGGACAGAATAGAGGCCGGAACCTATCTTTTCGGGGCGGCTATGGCAGGGGGGGGGAAGGTAAGCCTTAAGGGAATCAATCGGCAGGGGATAGGTGCCGTTTGGGATGTTTTGGAAAAGACGGGCTGTAAAATCAGCTCCGGAAGAGATTATATTACTGTTAAATCCCTCGAAAGGCTTAAGCCCGTTGAAAAAACGGTTGTAAAGCCCTACCCCGGTTTTCCTACGGATTTACAGCCCCAGCTTACGGCTATGCTTGCCCTCGCCGACGGAAAAAGTATTGTTAAGGAAACGGTTTTTGAGGGCAGAAACAGGCATATAGGAGAGCTTTTAAAATTTGGGGCGGATATTGAGGAAAATGACGGATTTATAATCAGAGGAGTAAAAAATTTTACGGGAGCCCATGTGACCGCTTTTGACCTTAGGGGAGGGGCGGCTCTTTGTATGGCGGCTTTAGCGGCAGAGGGTGAAAGCCATATAAGGGACGCCGATTATATTTTCAGAGGGTATGAAAAATTCGAAGAAAAGATAAAGGAGCTGGGCGGTGAAATTACAATATTACAACATTTATAAATATAAACAGGCTTTCACAGCCTAATATCTTTCGGGGAATTGTATTTTAAAGAATCGCGGGGAGCCGTCGGTCGTGCCGTAGGCGTGAGCGGTGGCTCCCCCTCGTCCTTTGCGGTTCGGCTTTTTGCGAAGCGGAGCTAAGCAAAAAGCCGAGCGTCTGCGAGCATTCAAAAAAAAATAAAAACAAAAATTGCAGCCGGCGGCGCAGGTGGGTAGCACAAAAACATCGGGCTGTCAAGGGTAATACGGAGCTAAAGCCCTTGACAGCCCGATGTTTTTGTGCTTGTACAGAAGGTTTACGCCAAACCGCACAGGCGGTTTGACGCACCCTTAAAAATAGTGCAACGGGAGGCCGGTTCAAACAAAACCCAATCAGGCGGCACTTTAAGCCTGCTTCAGAGCTTTCCTTGCAGCCGATTTTGAAGAATCGCGAGGGGAGCCGTCTGCCGTGCCGTAGGCGTGGCAGGTGGCTCCCCTCCTCGGCCTGCCTTTTTGCGAGGCGAAGCTGAGCAAAAAGGCAGGCGTTAAAACATTCAACAGCTAAATATTAAATATTCTTTTTATTATATCCGAACTCATTTAACAGACTTTCTCTGTCCCTCCAATCTTTTTTAACCTTAACCCACAGCTTAAGGTTTACCCTGCTGCCTAACAGTCTTTCTATGTCAGCCCTTGCTTTGGTGCCTATTTTTTTAAGCATTGCCCCCTGTTTGCCTATAATTATCCCCTTATGGGAATTTTTTTCACAGTATATATTTGCGAATATATCCGTAATATCTCCCTCGTCCCTTTTTTTCATATCCGTTACTTCAACAGCTATACCGTGGGGAATTTCTTCATCAAGCAAGAACAGAGCCTTTTCTCTTATAATTTCCGAGCAAAGCTGTCTTTCCGGCTGATCCGTTATCATATCCTCGGGAAAATACTTAGGCCCCTCAGGCAGGCCGTTTTTTATAATCTCCTTAAGCTCCTCTCCGTTTACGGCCTTTAATGCCGAAAAGGGCAGAATTTCCTTAAAATCATAAACCTTTCTGTAGGCGTCCATAACCTTTAAAATCTCCGGCTTTTCTACCGTATCGATTTTATTTATAATAAGATAAACAGGCGTTTTTATCCCCTTAAGCCTTTCTATAATATCCATATCGGACTTTTTTATTTCCGCATAGGGCTCTACAACATAGAGAATTATATCCACTTCTTTAAGTGCATTTTCGGCGGCCTTAACCATATAGTCCCCTAATTTGCTTTTGGGAGTATGAAGCCCCGGCGTGTCTATGAAAACAGCCTGAAAATCATCTGTTGTCAATATTGTCCTTATTTTATTTCTTGTGGTCTGGGGTCTGTGGCTCATTATGGCTATTTTTTCGCCTATGAGCAGGTTCATAATCGTTGATTTTCCTACATTGGGGCGGCCTATAATAGACACAAAGCCCGATTTAAATTCTGAATTATTTTCCATATTATTTATTCTCCAATTCATTTAGTTTTTCTCTTATGCTTTTTAAATCCTCCCAAGCAAGCCTTTTCTTGCTTTCGTCTCTCAAAAGAGCCGAGGGATGATATGTAGCGGTAAATTCCACGCCTTTTTTATATATCCATTTTCCCCTGCTCCTTGTAATTGAAAAATCAGGGGATATTAAAGATATGGCGGCAATCCTGCCGAGGCAGACTATTATTTTGGGGTTTACAAGCATATACTGCACTCTCAGGTAATTAAGGCAGAACGCTCTTTCCTCCGGCAGGGGATCCCTGTTTCCCGGCGGACGGCACTTTACTACGTTTGCAATATATACCTTCTGCCTATCCAAACCTATTGACGCAAGCATTTTGTCAAGAAGCTTTCCTGCCGGGTCTACAAAGGGCTCCCCCTGCATATCCTCGTGATAGCTGGGGCCTTCCCCTACAAACATAATGTCCGCATTGCGGTTTCCCACCCCCAAAACAACATTGTGCCGGCTCCTGCAAAGCTCACACCTTTGGCAGTTATTTACAATTTTTTCAAGCTCTTCCCATGTAATCATCTTTTAAGCCCCATTTTCTCAAGAATTTCCTTTTGTTTAAAAAACATAACCGCCTCTTCCTCCTCCGTCATATGGTCGTAGCTCATAAGATGGAGCATACTGTGGACAGCGAGAAAGCCCAACTCTCTTTCAAGGCTGTGGTTATATTCTTTGCTCTGCTGTTTAGCCCTGTCTATACTTATTACAATGTCCCCTAAGGGTACCCTGTGGCCTGTAAAATCGGGCAAATCTCCCCTGAAGTCAATAAGGGGAAATGAAAGTACATCCGTTTCACTGTCTATACCTCTGAATTTTTTGTTAAGCTCTCTTATGGCTTCATTCGACACAAGTGTCAGCCCTATTTCAACATTATCCGAAAAGCCCTCATACCTTAAGGCCTCCTCTGCGGCTTTTTCAAAAAGCTCCCTAAGCTCAAGGTTCACCTCAAAATCTATTTCGTTTTCAAACAAAAGCTTCATCTTTTGGCTGCTTCCTTTCGATTTTTATCCTTAATTTCCTTTGCCGTTCCGCCCTCAGGAGTTTTCTTTTCGGCTTCCGTCTGTTTATTATCCTTTTCATCCTCTTTCGGATAGGCTATTCGGTTGTGATACATTCCCTTTAAAATATCCGCAAGAGTATTTTGCACCATATCTATATCCTTTATTGTCAAACCGCTGTCTATAAGCTGGCCGTCTTTAATTTTTTCCTCTATTATTCCCTTGACGACAAGATTAAGGTCTACAACCTCATCTTCTTTCTTATTTGCCATAATGCTCCTTACAGCGGCCTCCGTTGTATCGGAAATCATTATAACGGCGGACTCTTTAGAGGAAGGCTTCCTACAGGGGTATCTGAAATCCTCTTCTTTAACCTCTCTGGTGGATTTTTTGTTATTTTTGGCCTTATAATAGAAAAACTTAATAATTCCCGTGCCGTGGTGTTCATATATAATATCCAAAATAGGCGAAGGAAGCTTAAATTTCTTTCCTAAGGCTAAACCGTCCTCAACGTGCTGTTTTATGATTCTTACGCTTGTATATGCGTCCAAATGGTCGTGGGGAGAATCTCCCTTTATGTTTTCCGTAAAATACTGGGGGTTTGTAAGCTTGCCTATATCGTGATAATAGGCGCCTACTCTTGCAAGGGTGGGGTTTGCCCCTATGTCATAGGCGGCCGTTTCGGCCAAATTCGCCACCACAAGGCTGTGCTGATATGTACCGGGAGCCTCCAAAAGAAGTCTTTTTATAAGGGGCTGATCCGGGTTTACAAGCTCCGACAGGCGAAGATCCGAGGCTATGCCGAAGAGAGCCTCCCAAACATACAGGCTTCCCACCGCAACAAGTACATACACAAAGGAAACAAGAGCGGCCGCAAGGGCACTTACAAGGGTCATAAGGCCTATGTCCGAACCGTTTACAAATGAAATTCCCAGCATAACAATTCCGCTTATAACCGAGGCTGTAAAGCCGTTAAAAAGAGCCTTTCCCCTTTTCTTTGTTACACAAACCATAAGAACCATTATATGGCCGCTGACTATAAAATATAGAAAATAGCTGAAATCCCCCTCCGTTATCAGCATTGTTATCGTAGTGACAACGGGTATGAATATAAGAGAAATTCCCGTTGACAAAAGGAGAGTGGTAATTGCCAAAAATCCCAAAATAGGTATAAAAACATAGTTAAAAGAGCTTACCGCTATGGATATAAGAATCAAAATTATATAAAGTGTAAACAGAAGCAGCCCCTCGTTGCCGTGGAGTATTCTTTTCCTGTTAAAATTTATAAAATACAAAAGTATACCCAAAAATGTTACGGTTATAAGCAAACACTTTCCCCCGAAAGGAATAAGGTTCATTTTATAATTTTCGGCTCTTATAAAGCCGCAGGCCTCAAGGGCATAATAGGCTTCCTCTGTTATAACCTCGTTTTCATCTACTATCTTTTGATTTTTTAGTATAAGAACGGGAGAAATTTCCTCCGCCGCTTTTGCCTTTGCCGCAGCTGCGGCTTCCTCGTCTACAAAAACATTGTTCTTAAGGGCTCCCATTACAATATCATAGCCTACACCCACAAGAGAATTGTCAACGCTTGAAAGATAGAGGCTTTCCTTTATGTTGAGAAGTGCTGCGTCTGCGTCTGAAACTCCCCCCTCTAAGGTTTCCGTAACAAGAGTTGCAATATTGCTCTTAAAATCGGAATACTCCGTTTCGCTGAGTTCCGACAAAGTCTTAAGCTCTGTCTGGGTCAGCTTTATATCGGCGTTTTCGGAAACGGTTTTATAAGAGTCAAGCTCCGTCAGATCTGCTTCCTCCTCCTTATAGCTGTATTCCTCTCTCATATCGGAAACATCGTCAAAATAGGCTTCAAGAGCCTCCAAAACCTGAGGCATAACGGCATTATCCGTAACATAAACGTCTCCTACGGCGTCCATAGCGGCCTGCCGCAGCTTCTCCGTTTCTCTTGTGTTTTCCGTTGTTACCGAAGCCACATACTTCCTGTCGGAAATAGAGCCTATTTCTATGTTGCTGTCCGTATTTATATAGTATGTTGAAAAACAGGCAATCAAGGTTACGATATATGCCGCAATCAGAAATATAAGATCAACCTTTCCGCTTGTTATTTTTATGTTTTTCATCTTCTGTATCTCCTGTATGAGCCGCCCCGCTTCTGCTCCTCTTTAAGCTTTCTTTCCGTCTTTTCCGCCTTTGCCTTTTTCTCCTCATATTTCTCATAAGCCTTAATTATTCTCTGAACAAGAGGGTGTCTTACAACGTCCTTGTTTGTAAGCTCGATTACGTCTATATCCTCAACTCCCTCAAGTATGCCCACAGCCTCTAAAAGCCCCGACCTTTTCCCCTTGGGCAGGTCTATCTGTGTGGTGTCTCCGGTAATAACCGCCTTTGAACCGAAGCCTATTCTCGTTAAAAACATCTTCATCTGCTCCGGCGTTGTGTTTTGGGCTTCATCAAGAACAATAAATGAGTTGTCAAGGGTTCGCCCTCTCATATATGCCAGCGGGGCTACCTCTATGGCTCCCTTTTCCATATTCTTGTTAAAGGTTTCCGCTCCCATAATTTCATAAAGGGCATCGTAAAGGGGGCGGAGATAGGGATCTACCTTCTGCTGTAAATCACCGGGTAGAAAGCCTAAATTTTCCCCCGCTTCTATAGCCGGTCTTGTCAGTATTATCCTGCTGACCTCATGGTTTTTAAAGGCCGTTATGGCCATAGCCATAGCAAGATAGGTCTTTCCCGTTCCCGCCGGGCCTATGCCGAAAACTATTGTGTTTTTCCTTATAGCCCCGATGTAGTTTTGCTGGCCTATTGTTTTGGGTCTTATAGCCCTTCCGGCTATTGTCATACATATGAAGTCGGAGCTTATTTTTTCGATTTTTTCGGGCTCCGTCTCCTTGAGCTCCTCGGAAAAATAATCTATCATCTGTCTGTCCACGTTGTTTCCCTTCTTTGCCTCGTGAATTAAAACCTCCGAAAGCTTTGCCGCCGCCGAGGTTCTTTCCCCGGTTATAACAATTTCGCCGCCTCTGTTTACTATTTTAACACCGTAAAGCTTTTCGATGTATTTTATGTTTTCGTCAAAGCTTCCGAACAAGTTCAAAATAATATTGTTTTCGGCCTCTATCCTTTGTTTCTCCATTTCCTTAAAAAATCCTTTCTTTTTATCCTTTTGTAAGCGGAACGTTTCCGTCAGCGCTCCCTGAATACTCCTATCTGCTTAATAAGGGTTATTTCCGCTTCCGCCCTATAGCCCTCCTCGGTTTTTTCTATATTTATACTTTTGCCTAAAACCTCGGAATCTATAGGGTATTCGTTTATAATCTCAGCCGTGATAATTTTCTCCGCTTTTGCCTTCGCCGCTTCCGCCGTTAAATCCCTTTCATGAAGATTGTAAGGAAGATATTCGGTTTTATTTATAATAATCGGCAGATAAATATCATTCCACAGCTTAAGCTGTCTCTTACTTTCTATTTTATCACATTTTTCCGAATTTGTATCCCTTTTTATTATATTTAATGAAAAATTTTTATTAAAAATTTCGACTTCATAGGCAGAATATTCTTTTTCGGTATATTTTTTGTATTTTTCCTTTAAGGGAAGCGTAAAATTATACTTCTCCCTTGTATTTCCGTAAATTTTCCCCCTTGCGGCGGTCATGTAGGAACCTAAAACCTCCTGCTCCGCCTTGAGAAAAACCTCTCCGCTTATAAGAATGTCCCCCTTTCCCACAGCCATCCCCTCTTTGACGGCCGGGGTTCCGTCTGTAACGGTTATCCTTGTAACAACAGCCTCCGACCCGGATATAATATCCCCGGCGGCCTCTTCCGTTTTTTCTTCGTCAAAGGGTAAAGTTTCGGAAACGGTTATTAAGGCTCTGGTTCCCTTAACTGTAACAGAAGCAAAGGAAATATCCTCAAAATTGTTTTTTATCTCCTTTTCTATAAGGTTTGTGTCAAGCCCCGATTTTTTCGTTCCGTAGGTCAGTTTGTTTTCTCTGCAAAATTCCAAAATATCCCCTGTGTTTATTCTGTAATTTCCCCTGACCTCTATAAGCCATATGTATCTCGTTGAAATAAGCAGAAAAAGGCTGAACAAAACCGCCCCGGCCGTAAATACCCACCTTGTTTTAAGCTTTTTTAAAAACAGGGGCAGCCCTCTTTCACAGACTGACTCAATTCGGCAGCCCGTCCCTGCGGCAGTCTCCTCCGCAGCTTTTTTATTATGTCTGCCCGTAAAAAAATATATATACTCCCCCTCGGAGGTTATATCCCAAATATACACGCCCTTTTCCGTCAGCAAATTTATAAACCGAAAGGACAAAACCCCCTTGACCCGTAAGCCCAAATATCCCCTTATAAAATAGTATATTTTAAGAAACATCTATACCCCTCTCTTAAAACCGATTTGACATATTTCCCCTTTTATTTTAACAATATCTCTTTTTATATATTCGAGCTTAAGCCCTCTGCCCTCTATAAAATAACAGCTTTTTTTCGCCTCAACAATAACCTGACATTCGGAAAAATTCAGAATACACCTGAAATTTTCCACAACAACGCTTTCGCTTCCGCATACGGTCATAAGGGGAGTACCGTTAAGCACCTCTTGGGGCAGCTCCAGCCCGTCTGCAATTTTCCGCCCTAACATATTCTCCCCCTTATACAGACCTTTATAAAAATATATTCCCCCTTTGCCTTTAATATTCTCTTTACAGCCCCTCCCATAACAGATTCCACTCCTTTCATTGCTTTCTCATAGTTCGACATAAGGCTTTTAACCACTTTATTTGCCATTTCCAAAATGGTTGTTCGGTTATAAGCACTTAGCTTTCCCTGTTCTGTCAATGTGTCTAAATGCTCTACAATTTGTTTGTATTTGCCTATCAATGTGTTTAACTTATCTTCATCTGTGTTAAGTTCATCAAGCTGCTGTTTGCTGCTGTAATTGAAGATATAAAAGGGTATCAAAAACAGCAAATTCTTTTCAAAAATATCCTCTAATTTATATT
>JAJQFB010000048.1 GCA_021201395.1 Clostridiales bacterium
TTGGTTACACCCTTAATTGAAAAATTGCCCCTTAAATTAAATAAATGACATTGGAGGGTGATCTTGAAAACATATTTTACAAAAACAGCGAAAGGCTCTTAGGCTTAAAAAGCCTGTAAGTTAAGTCAAAAAATCCCCCTGTTAAGGGGGACTTTTTTAATAGTCTGATTTTAAGTTAGAATAAGAAATTGTTCCGTAAAGGCCTGTTATCTGTACACCGCCGTTTGAAAATGAACTTGTGCTGTCGGCTATATTTTCACCGCCCTTAATCTCAACAACGTAAATATCGGGCTTTTCATATTTTTTCTTCATAATATTTCCCCTCCTTAAGTAAGCTCTGTGCTGCAGCTGAAATCGGAAGCTCCGCCGGAATCCTCAATTTTAACTACATACAGGTAGCTGTAATCCGTTCCCAAATATGAGGGTGTAATCAGCAAACCGTCTATAATAGCCTGTTCATATACGGTATCGGTTTCTGCGTCTGCGCCGCTTTCATAACCATCAGCCGTAACGGTAACGGTCAGGCTTGATTTTGCGGAAAAATCATCTGAGGTAATTCCTGTCACAATGTAGCTGTCTGTTGTGTCGGTTATCACATATCCGTTTCCGTCACTGCCTGTTGTAACACTGCCTACAACTACATTTACGGAATACAGATTTATTCCGCTGTCAAAGGTTATATAATACGTTCCCGCACCGCTCAGAGTTATCAATTCGGAGAATGAGGGCGTTGTACTCGTATATGCTATGGTGGGTTCGACAGCATTTGTATAATCATCGGCCTTGTAAATTTTAAGATTTCTTGTACTCGGATTTGATGCTCCTGCTGCTGCACCGTAAATCTGAACAACTGCGGAATCTCCCGTTTTAAACATTATAGCTCTGGCAGTTGGTACGCCTGTGGAAGAGTCACATGTCGTAGCATTTGTTGATTTCAGCCTGTAGGTATATTCTAATTGGCCGGAAACAGGCTTTTTGCTGTTTGCTTCAATAGTCATAGTGTTAGAAGAATCCGCAAGAAGTGTAAAATATCCGTCATCATCAAATACGGTATCGGTTGTTACTTCTGTAGAGGTTTCTTCTATTTCAAAGGTCAGCGTTGCCTTGTCATAGATAACCCCGGCCTCGGTAGTTGTTTCCGTTGTTTCGTCCGAATCGCCGAAAGTTACGGTTATTGTTCTTATATTCATATTATTATCGGCTGTTAAGGTATAAATATCTTCAGCTGAACTGCTTACATATACTGTTCCTCCGTCATAATCATTGCCACTGGTGACCGTGTAACTTTTTGTTATAGGATTGGAACTGTCGGAACTGCTTGTGAGGGTAAGGGTTCTCGTGTCTCCTGAGTCGGTGCTGGGATTCTTGGCATTTATCGTAATTGTTGCACCCTCGGCCACTTTAAACGAAACAGATGTATCTGTTGTAAATCTTAAATATGTAGGATTTTTTGTGGTATCATAGCTAATTGTATTGGTACCTTGGAAATATATGGTTGTTGAATAGTTTGTATAGTCAAGGGTCTGATCGCTTTCAATAATTGTATACCCATCACTCATTATGTCGATGTATGTTGTGCTGTCTTTCAAAACACCCGAATAGGTTGTAGCTTCTGTTGCAATCGTGCTTGAATCCGTCAGCAGGTTGGAAACATCGGATGCTCCGTTTGAGTAGTAGAAGTTATCCGAATCAACGTCAAAGTTGTTAATGTAGGTGTCTGAGGATAGATGCTGATTTGAGGAATCATTACTGCTTATACTGTCAAAGGTACTTTCTCTTGACTCGGCTGCCATAATATAGCTTGTGCCTGTTCCTACTGTTGTATTACTGCTGAAAGTATCATTATAGGATTTTATAAGGCCGTATCCCTTGCTGCTTTCGTTTGTTGATTCGAATACAGTTTTATTGCTTACGTAATAATTATATTCGGAATATACGAAAGCGGAAGCTCTTGCGCTTATGGAAGTGTCTGTGGTTCCGTAAACATAGTTATTATATGTATGTATATTTGCATATCTTACAAGGGGAAGTCTCGCCTTGCACTGATAATAATAGTTGTGGTGATATGTATAATTCCACTGCTGCGTGCTTGCACCGTTGCCGTTTAAAAATGTTTTGTGGGTTTGGTTATATACACAATAGGACGTTGTGGCATTCTTGCAGGCATTCATATCGGAGGAGCCGTCGCCGTCACTCTTATCCTGGTCGGAGGAAAGGTCGCAGAGATTTTTACCGACATTAAAATTACATCTGTGGAGCCAAACTCTGTTTGAATCCTGAAAAGCACAGGCATCTTCTTCATAGCTTGTAAATGTCAGGTTTTTAACCTCAACACTGTTGCAGTATCTGAATAAGAAACCGAAGTTTACAATTTCGGCGTCTGTGCCTATGCCCTCAACGGTTAAATTTGAGAAGCAGGTTTGATTGGTTTGATTATCGCTGCTGCCGGTGTGCTTGAAATCCAGCATATTGAAGTAGGTATCGCCGTAACCCGAAGTCCCGGATTCTGAGGTTGTAACGTCATCGGAATCAGCGCTGCTAAGTGTATAATCATTATAATAAGTATAAGCAGTATCGCTTGAAAGTGTACAATAATATATTTTGTTTACAAGGTTGTTTATTGTCGAATATGTTGATGTGTCTCTGTATATGTTTTTTTTGTGTCGTCTTTAGTCCATACAGATGTGTCTACCTCTCCTATAAATCTTATGATTATGGGTGTATTAAGAATTTGAGATATTGTCTGTATTTTCGCCGCAATATTGCCTATGCCCGTATAGGTTGTACTGCCGGCGGTAAGGGTAACGGTATTTTTATTTTCTTCCGTAACATAAATTACTGCTGCATTATCCTTAGGCGTACCGTCGTCATTATATGCACCTACACCGTCATAGGCATCTTCTGACGTGCTTCTGTTAAAATGGGCATAGCCTGAACGGTCCTCTTCATAAACGGTTATACCTGTAGCTTCGTATGTTGTTCCCGATGAGGAGGTAATAAGAAGGTCATAGGTTCCCGCCGCAAGACCGGGAATGTCAACCCTGCCTGTTGAGTTATCGTCAAGAAGTCTTATAAGGGCACTGTCCGCTGTTGTATATGAGCTCTCTGTTGAAAGCTTATATTTAACCTCTGCACTGCTTGAAGCCAAGCCCGTGCTGCTGTTTGTGCCTGTCCAGTTGCTTGAGGTTTCAGGCCAAGTGGCGTAGGCTGTTTCATACCAACCGCCGTAGGTTGTGGGTGCGGACGAATCGGCGTAGGCGGTTATGCCCTGAAAGGCCGCCGCCGATAAAGTCATACTTACGGCCAAAGCTGCGGCTGTAAGCCGTTTAAAAAGTTTCATAAAAGTTACCCTCCCGTTATTTTGATAAAAAACGCAGTTCTCCTGCGTCAGGTATTGTTTAACTGTCTTATAATTATACAATATTTAAAATTTTTTATCAACCTAAAAAGAGTATTTTTCCAAATTTTAATTTTTCTAACCGTTTTTTTAATTTTAGCTCCCGTCCCAAAAAAATATATTATCCTTAAGGAACCGCTGATTAATTAGCTCTTCGCATCTTTAACACTGCTTTTTCCGATTGCCGCGTCAAGCATTTTCAACGTAGGCTCCGGCTACGCCCTCAAATGCTTTCCTTGCACTCAAAAAAATCAGTGTCAAATCTGCTTCGGCGAATTAATCATCGTTTCCTTAATTTTTCTGTTGTAAAAAAGGTGAAGATATTATATAATATATGTAAGATTTTTTACATAAGGACGATGTAAAATAGATATAAGGAAATAAAAATATTTACATACAGAAGGAGTTAGGAATATGGCTGAGAAAAAAACAAAGGCTAAGTTAGAAGATAATTTGGAGATGGGAAGGGAGAAAGCCCTTAAGGTGGCGCTTGTTTCAATAGAGAAAAATTTCGGAAAGGGTGCCGTTATGAAACTCGGGGAAACGGCTAAAAACGCAGGGGTTCAGGTTGTGCCTACCGGGTCTTTGAGCCTTGACATAGCTTTGGGGGTCGGGGGTATTCCCAGAGGAAGAATTATAGAGATATACGGCCCCGAATCGGGAGGAAAAACAACCACCGCCCTCCATATGGTGGCGGAGGTTCAGAAAATGGGGGGAATCGCCGGCTTTATAGACGCAGAACACGCCCTCGACCCTGTGTATGCGGAAAAGATAGGGGTTGACATAAACGAGCTTTATGTTTCCCAGCCCGACAACGGGGAGCAGGCTCTTGAAATTTGCGAGACTATGGTTCGTTCGGGGGCTGTGGATATTATTGTTGTGGACTCCGTTGCGGCTCTTGTTCCCAAGGCGGAAATCGACGGAGAAATGGGCGATTCACATATGGGTCTCCAGGCAAGGCTTATGTCTCAGGCCTTGAGAAAGCTTACGGGAGTAGCCGGAAAAAGCAACTGCATCGTCATTTTCATAAACCAGCTCAGAGAAAAAATAGGGATTATGTTCGGAAACCCTGAAACCACAACCGGCGGCAGGGCTCTTAAGTTTTATTCTTCCATAAGAATAGACATAAGGAAGTCAGACCCCATTAAAAACGGAACCGAAATCATAGGCAACAGAACCAGGGCAAAGGTAGTTAAGAACAAGGTAGCTCCGCCCTTTAAGGTTGCGGAATTTGATATTATGTTCGGTGAGGGAATATCAAAGGTCGGCGATATTTTAGACCTTGCGGCGGACTGCGATGTTGTCAAAAAGGGCGGTGCATGGTATTCCTATAAGGAGGCCAAAATCGGTCAGGGACGGGAAAACGCCAAGAAATATTTAAGAGAAAATCCCGAGATATGCACCGAAATAGAAAACGCCGTAAGAGAGCATTACGGCATACCCAAACCCGAAGCAATAATAACGGAGGCCGCTCCCACGGAAGAAACAGAGGAAAAGCCCAAGAAAACAAAAGCAAAAGCTAAAGCAGAAGAAACGGCGGCTGCGGAGGAAGATGTTTTCGATGAAGCTGACCTTGCGGAGCTTGAAGCCGAAGTATGATTATAACGGATATACAAAGGCAGAAAAACAATGAAAAGCGGTACTCCGTATATACAGACGGTAAGTTTTCCTTTGGGGTAAGCGATATTGACCTGCTCTATTATAAGCTTAAAGTCGGAGAAAGTCTTTCCGAGGAAAAATACAGAGAAATTCTTGAGGGCAACGCCTACATAAAGGCAAGGGAAACGGCTCTCAGGTTTTTGGGCTACAGAATGAGAACGAAAAGGGAAATAACCGACAGGCTTAAGAGGGACGGCTTTTCCGAGGAAATTATAAACAGGGTTCTGTCCTTTTCAGAGGAATATGGATATGTAGACGACAGAGCCTTCGCCGAGGCCTATATCGAGGAAAAACGGAGGCTTAAGGGCTTCGGAGGAACAAGGCTTAAGCAGGAGCTTTACCAAAAGGGCATAAGCCCCGAAATTATAGAGGAGCTTTCCGAAAAGCTGTCCGATGACGATACGGACATTATTAAAAAAGCCATAGACAAAAAGCTTAAGGGAAAAGTCCCTGCCGACAGAAAAGAGCTGCAAAGACTTTACGGCTATCTTATGAGAAAGGGATATTCCTATGAAAAGTCAAAGGAAGCCTTGAGCGAATATATGAGAGAAATTGATATTGAAGAGGATTGAGGTGACGGGTATGAACGAAAATATAAATGCACTTTTGAGGGAGTTTAAGGACTGCTGCGAGGAGGAGGAAAACCCCGAAAGGGTCAAAAATTTAAATAAAAGCATAGTTTCATATTACAAAAGAAACGGCCTTACAGAGTCCGAAAATTTTGCCTGTCATATGTATAACCTCAGTTTGTTTTACATAAATTCAGATGATTTTTCCTCCGCTCTTAAGCATGGAAAAACAGCCTTAAGCATAGCCCAAAAGACGGGCAATGACAAACTGTATGCGAAATTTTCCGATAATTTGGGGGTAATTTATTCCTGTTTGGGGGATAAAAACACGGGACTTTTCTGGTTTAAAAAGGGATATAATTTGACGGTTAAGTTTCCCGGGCTTTATTCCGACGAGGAGATGTGCAGTGCGGCGCTTAATTTAGGCAGCGGATACAGCGAAAACGGCTCCCACGAAAATGCCCTCAAATACCACAAAAAGGCTCTTAAGCTTAAAAAGGAAAAGGATTTGGACTACGCCAACATTTTAAACCTTATAGGCTATGACCTTGAGAGCCTTAAGAAATATGAAGAGGCTGCAGGCTATCTTCGGAGCGCTCTGGATATTTACGAGAAATACTGCTATGACGATGATGACGACTATATTGCAAACATAAGCTATATAGCAAACGTATATAAGCAGGACGGCAACCTTGAGAAAGCCCTGACCTCCTATGAGAAAGCGATTTTTCTCCTAAAAAAGGCAGGCTTGGGAGAGGAGCCCTTTTACGGTGAGCTTTTAAACAAAGCGGCTGAAATCTATTCCGAAACGGGAAATGACAAGAGGGCGTTGGAGCTTAGAAGCTCCGCTCTTAAAGTTTTTGAAAAAAGGATAGGGAACAAAAACCTTTTTTACGCAAACTGCCTTAGGAAAATAGCCGATATTTACTACAGAAATTTTATATACGGCACGGCAATTTCATATCTACAGAGGGCGTTGGATATAAAAAGCTCCATTATGTCTGTTGAGGACAGGGAGTATTTAAACGACTTTATTCTTCTCGCGGAAATATACGATAAAAATAATCAGAAAGAACGGGCTACTGAGATTTATGAGTATCTTTTAGCCAATATTTCCGAAAAAAGCCCTGTATACAGGAAAATTATTTTTAAGCTTGCCGCAAGGTTCAGAATCAGTGAAAGCGGAGACAAGCTCTATGATTTATATGACAAATACAGAAAGGCCGACCCTACGGCAACCTTTGACGAGTTTTTGATTATGGCGGAAACGATAGCAGAGGTTTAAAAAAGAAAAAGCCCTCAAAACGGGGGCTTTTTTGATGTGTATTTTTAGGGGAAATTAACGGCGTCTGCCGCTGTTTCCCAAAATTATAGCTAAAAATCTCAAAAGTGTCGCAAGAGCGGAAGCTGCCGAAGCCACATAGGTCAGCGCCGCCGCTGAAAGAACGCTTCTTGCTCCGGGAATTTCGTCCTCGTCCAAATAGCCGTAGTTTTTAAGGTTCTTCATCGCTCTTGAAGAGGCGTTAAACTCAACGGGCAGGGTTACAAGCTGGAAGAAAACCACAACCGCATAGAGAATTGCGCCTAAAAGGGCTATTGTATATACCCTTGAAAACATACCTATAAACAAGCCCAACAGAATAAGCGGCATAGCCAATCTGCTTGAAAAGTTTACCGCCGGATAGATTCCCGTTCTTATTTTTAAGGGAATGTAGCCTACGTTGTCCTGTATGGCGTGGCCTGTTTCGTGAGCGGCCACCCCTAAGGCGGCGATGCTCCTTGAAGAAAAAACATTGTCCGATAGCCTTAAGACCTTGTTTTTGGGGTCGTAATGGTCAGTCAGATTTCCCTTTATGGGCTCTACGGCCACGTCCGTAATTCCTGTGTTATACAAAAGCTGTCTTGCTACATCAGCCCCCGTATAGCCCCTCCTGTTTTGAACCTGCGAATATTTGTTGAAAGTTGAATTTACCCTCCACTGTGAGTAAAAAGCAAGTATAATTGCCGCAATGAGTAAAAGCATAGAGAGCATATAAAGCCCCGAAAAGTTTCCGTAGCCATAGCCGTAACCGTAGCCGTAGGGATAATATCCTCCGTAAAACATAATACCGCCTCCTTAATAATTTTCCTTTTATATTTGTTCTTTGTTGCTATATACGCAATTAATTCCCCAAAGTTTTGCCTTTTTCTATTTTATGACCCAATAAATAAGCCGAAACCGCCATTTTTTTTGAGTTGGGTGCCTGAATTTCGGTTATACACAAAGCTCCGTCGGCTGTTTTTACCGTAATTCCCCTTTTGTCGGCGGAGAGAATTTCTCCGTTTTGCCCCTCGGCTTCGCTTTTAACTGCCTTTGCGGCAAAAACCTTTATCCTTTCGCCGTTATAGAAAGTGTAAGCCGCAGGTGTCGGGTTACAGCCTCTTATAAGATTTGCAATTTTTAGGCTGTCCATAGAAAAATCTATAAGACCTGACTCTTTTGTTACCTTGTGGGCATAGGTAGAAAGGCTTTCATCTTGTTTTTGGGGGTCGGCGGTCCCCTTTTTAAGCTGTTTAAGGGCTTCAATGAGGGTTTTCGCCCCTAAGGCTGCTAACTTTTCGCTTAAACTTCCGTAGGTGTCCTCGGCTTCTATGGGAAGCTCCGCCTTTAAAAGTATATCTCCGCTGTCAAGTTTTTCCGCCATATACATAATCGTGACGCCTGTGGTTTTTTCTCCGTCAATGATTGCCTGCTGAATGGGAGCCGCCCCTCTGTATTTGGGCAGCAGAGAGCCGTGAACGTTTATACTGCCGCGCTTAGGTATTTCAAGCAGGGTTTTAGGTAAAATCTGGCCGTAGGCCGCTACAACAAAAACGTCCGCCCCGTATATCTTAAGTTCTTCCGAAAACTCGGGGGCTTTTGCGGAAACAGGCTGTAAAACGGGGATATTGTGCTTCCCGGCAAGTATCTTTACGGGTGTGGGAATAACCCTTTTCCCCCTGCCCTTAGGCTTGTCCGGCTGGCTTACAACTGCGGCTACATTGTGATTTTCAATAAGGGCTTCAAGAGAGGGAACGGCAAAATCGGGGGTTCCGAAAAAAATCACTTTCACTTTTATAAATCCACCTTTCTGCGAAAGGCACCGATGGGGTTATGAAAT
>JAJQFB010000009.1 GCA_021201395.1 Clostridiales bacterium
TCTTTGTTATGCAACTTTTTATTTATTGTACAAAATTTCTTACTTTCACGTTAATACCTCCAAATTAATTTTAAGTAATTTAATATTACAATAATATTATTGCCCGAAAATTTTTAAATATAATTATTAAATTGCTTCATTTTAAAGTTGTTAAATTTATAAATTTGTGGTAATATAATATTATAGGATTTGTACGATTTTTACATAAGGAGGTATTTATTAATGAGCGAAAGAAGAAGCGGTGTTTTGGTACACCCCACCTCTCTTTATTCACCTTTCGGAATAGGCGATTTGGGCGAGGGAGCATATAGATTTATAGATTTTTTGGAAAAAGCAAAACAGACTCTGTGGCAGATTCTGCCCTTAGGCCACACAGGCTACGGCAATTCCCCCTATTCATCATATTCCGCCTTTGCCTGCAACCCTCTTCTTATTTCTCCCGACAAGCTGGCAAATGACGGTCTTTTGGGAAACGAGGATTTGAGAAATATTCCCTATTTTGACAAAAACAGGGTTGAATATGACAGGGTTATAGAATATAAAGAGGGGCTTTTCAGAAAGGCCTTTGAAATGTTTAAAATGTATGCCGACCAAAAGCCTTTTAAGGAATACTGCCGTGAAAACGATTTCTGGCTTTACGACTATGCTCTCTATATTTCCCTTAAAAAGAGGATCATGAACCAAAGAAAGACGGAAAGCGTTCTTACGGATTTTGTGAATTTTGTTGAAAGGGCAAAAAACACACTTAAGGACACTGAAATTATAAATATGTTCTACGGCGCCGCTTTTTGTTCTTTTCCTGAAAAATATTTAAATTTAACCCCCGAAACAAGACGGGAGCTTGAGGAGGATTTAAAGGACGAAATAGAATATAACTGCTTCTTGCAGTATGAATTTTATAAGCAGTGGTCGGCTCTTAAAAAATATGCAAACAAAAGGGGGATACAGATAATAGGGGATATGCCTATATTTGTTTCCTCCGACAGCTCCGATGCCTGGCTTCACAGAGAGCTTTTCCACTATGACGAAAAGGGCTTCCCCTCAGCCGTAGCAGGGGTTCCCCCCGATTATTTTTCCGCCACGGGTCAGCTTTGGGGCAATTCCCTCTACAGGTGGGACTATCATAAGTCAACAAACTACGACTGGTGGACAAAGAGAATCAAGCAGACTCTTAAATATGTGGATATAGTCAGAATAGACCATTTCAGAGCTTTTGAAAGCTACTGGGAAATTCCCTATCCGGCTGAAACGGCGGAAAAGGGCGCTTGGAGAAAGGGTCCCGGAAAAAATTTCTTCGACGTTTTGAAAAAGCGTCTGGGGGGACTGCCGATTATCGCCGAGGATTTGGGGGATTTGAACCCCGAGGTTCACGAGCTGAGGGACGAGATAGGCCTTGCGGGAATGAAAGTTTTACAGTTTGCGTTCAGCGGCGCCGCCAACGACTTCCTGCCCCACAACTACAAAAACACCAACTGGATTGTCTACACAGGTACCCACGACAACAACACCACCGTAGGCTGGTGGAATGTTGACGTAAACGATGGTGAGAAAAACTATGTAAAGCAGTACCTTAAAACAGACGGCTCCGACATAGCCTGGGACTTTATAAGAATGGCCTATTCCTCAGTAGCCGACACGGCTGTTATTCCTATTCAGGACATTCTCTGTCTTGACCAAAATTCAAGAATGAATGTGCCGGGAGTTGCCGGAGGAAACTGGGAGTTCCGGTTAGCGGAAAATGCTTTAAACGACGGCTATGCCAACGGCCTGAGACTTTTCTCCGAGCTTTACAACAGAAACAATATAGAAATTCCCGAAGAAAAAGAGGAAGCGGAAGAAAACGAAGAATAAGAATAAATAACAGACAGCCCCCGAAGCCGTAAATACGTAAATATAAGTATAAGCGGCCTTGGGGCTGTCTGTTAAGCTTTTAAAAAGGCTTAAAAAGGCCGAATTTGCGGTAAAGGCCTTATTGACAAAGACCCCTGTCGGGGGTATTATAAATACAGAGGCATTGATTAATTGCTGTTTCAGTATTGATTTTGTAATCAGGGGGACTTCGCCTTCCCCGTATTTGGAGTATTTTATGGATATATCTGTAATTATCGTAAATTATAACACAAGAAAGCTTTGTGCTCAGACCGTCCGCTCAGTTTTGGACAATTTGGGGGATATGTCGGCGGAAATTATAATAGCCGACAACTCTTCTATGGCTTCGGAGGTTTTTTCTTCAACGGACAGCCGTGTAAAGGTCTTTTCCGGGCTTCCCAACAAAGGCTTCGGAACGGCTTCAAACTACGGAGCTGAAAAAGCTTCGGGAAAGTACATACTGTTTTTAAATTCCGACACAATTATGCAGCCGAAAACCCTGCCCCGTGCCGTTTCCTATATGGAGACTCACCCTGAGACAGGCTGTTTGGGCACAAGAACCCTCCTTGAGGACGGCAGCTTCGACCACGGCTGTAAAAGGGGCTTCCCCACCCCCTTTAATTCATTTTGCTATTTTTTAAAGCTGGACAGGCTTTTTCCCAAAAGCAAGGCCGTAGGGGGCTACAGACAGACACATATAGGCCGGGAGGAAACTGCGGAGGTTCAGTGTGTTTCAGGCTCCTTTATGCTTATGCCGAGAGAGGTTTTTAAGGAGACGGGGGGCTTTGACGAGGAAATATTTATGCACGGAGAGGATATTGACCTGTGTTACAGAATAGGGCTGACAGGCAGAAAGGTAGTTTATTTGGGCGATGTATTTATGATACATCTCAAGGGGAGAAGTTCTCTTCATCAAAAAGGCAAAGAGAGTATAAAAAACTTTTATAAAGGCATTACATATGTTTACGACAAATATTATACCGATAAACACGGTAAAGTAGGAACGGCTCTGTTTCATCTCGCCATTAAATTAAAATATTATATGACCCTTTTAAGGCACTATATTTCGGGCGGAAAGTGAAACGGCTGTTTAGCATTCGGCAATCGGCAGTCAGCGGTTAAAGGTCAAGTTATAGGCGGTCGGCATTATGATAGGCATAAAAAAGCTTAAAAATTATTTACATAAAAACGGAATAAAAAATACGGCAGCAAAGGTATATGAATATTTGCTTTACAGAAAAAAGGCCAGGGCATATATGGCCGAAAACCGCCCATTGGAAACGGAGCTGAGTGCCCGGTCGGAAAGGCGGTTCACAAGGGGAACAAAATTCAGCATTGTTGTGCCGCTGTATAACTCAAACCCCCGTTATTTGGAGGAGCTTATAGCCTCGGTTATTGCCCAGACCTACGGCAAATGGGAACTTTTGTTAATTGACGGAAGCCCCTTAAGCTATAGCTTGGGGGAAGAAACCGCCATGAAATATGTTAAGGAGGAGGGCCGCATAAAATACCGCAGGTTAGGGGGGAATTTAGGCATATCGGGAAACACAAACCACGGTGTTTCCGTTTCATCGGGGGAATATATAGTTTTTCTCGACCACGACGACCTTTTACGCCGTGACGCCCTCTACAGAGCGGCCGAAGCCATAGAACAGACAGGGGCGGACTTTCTCTATTCCGATGAAATGAATTTCTCCGAAAAGCCCGAAAATGTCTCCGCTGTTACCCTTAAGCCCGATTTCAGTAAGTATACCCTTTTCGGCATAAACTGCATAGGCCATATGTGCGTTGTTAAAAAGGAGCTTTATAACAAAGTCGGGGGCTTACGCAGGGAATATGACGGCAGTCAGGACTATGACCTTGTTTTAAGGCTTTCGGAGAAGGCCAAAAAAATTTATCACCTGCCCTATGTGCTTTATTACTGGCGGATACACTCTCAGTCTGTGGCTTCGGGAATAGAAGCTAAGGACTACTGCCTTGAAAAGGCAAAGGATGCCGTAAAAAAACACCTTGAGGGAATGGAGATAAAGGCGGAAATTGGGGATATAGCCGGGGCCGAGTCGGCTTACCGCTTAAAATATGACTTTGACAGAAAACAAAAGGTCAGCCTTATAGTCTGTTTTTCGGGAGACGAAAAGGCCTTTGAAAGGTATATGAACAATATTCTTGACGCTGTTTCGGAAAATAATGTTGAAATTATCTCCGTAGGGGGCTATAATATATTTGGCGGAGTTTATAATATAAGCTTTTCTCAGGAATATAACTTCTGCAAAATGGCGAATATAGGTGCAAGAGAGGCAAGAGGAAGCCTGCTTATGTTTCTTGACGGCAGAGTTTTGCCTAAGAGCGGTTTTTTGGATGAGCTTATACCCTATGCTTCCTTTGAGGATGTAGGCTGTGTGGGAGGGAAGCTTATTGACAGGAGAGGCTTTATTTATGCCTTAGGCTACAGGCTTGACCCTGATAAGATTCTTGAGCCTTATTTAAAAGGTCTTGCAAAAAACAGTATAGGCTATATGCGGCGGCTTAAAATCGCCGGAAACTGCACCTGTCTCTTCGGGGGCTTTATGATGGTCAAAAAGAAGGACTTTATCGCCGTTGGGGGCTTTGACGAAATGATGGGGGTTATAAGCGGAGGGGCGGATCTCTGCCTAAGGCTTTTAAACAGAGGAAACAATATAATAACCCCCTATGCCGAGGCCGTTGTTTCGGGAAAAATCCGAGAGGATTTCGATGAATTTTACAGCCTGAACAAATACACCGTAAATGCAGGGGATAAATATCTAAGGCTCCCCTTTTAAGGGGTACTGAGAATCGGCACGCCAAAACTATATAATAAACAAAGGAGAATTTGAAAGAAATGAAAATAGGTTTTATAGGCTGCGGAAATATGGCTTCCGCAATTATGGGCGGACTTATTAAGAACGAGGTTTTTAAGCCCGAGGAAATTATAGCCTCTGATTCGTATGAGGAAAGCCTTAAAAGGGCAAAAGAAAAATTCGGTGTTTTCGTCACGGGAGACAATACGGAGTGCGTCAAGCTTGCGGAGGTTGTTGTTCTTTCCGTTAAGCCTCAATATTATGAAACGGTTATTGAGGAAATAAAGGATTTTATCTCCGTTGACAAGCTTGTCATAACAATAGCCCCGGGAAAGACTCTTTCCTGGCTGGGAGAACGCTTCGGCGGCAGGGTTAAAATCGTGAGAACAATGCCAAACACCCCTGCTCTTGTAGGAGAGGGTATGACGGGGGTATGCAAAAACGAATATGTGACGGAAAAAGATATGGACTACGCCCTTAAAATACTGTCAAGCTTCGGAAAGGCGGAGGTTGTAAGCGAAGCCGTTATGAACGCCGTTGTGGCTGTAAGCGGAAGCTCCCCTGCCTATGTTTTTATGCTTATAGAAGCTATGGCCGACGGAGCCGTTGCAGCCGGGATGTCAAGAGAGGCAGCCTATAAATTTGCGGCTCAGGCCGTTTTGGGCAGTGCTAAAATGGTTTTGGAAACGGGAAAACACCCCGGCGAGCTTAAGGATATGGTTTGCTCCCCTGCCGGAACGACTATAGGAGCCGTTAAGGTTTTAGAGGAAAAGGGCTTCAGAGGCGCCGTTATGGACGCTATGGAAAAATGCGTTGAAATTTGCAGGGGTATGTAAAAACAGAATAAACACAAACATTAAAGGGGCTTCCGCAAAACAGTTTATATTATCTGTTTTACGGCAGCCCCTTGTGTTTTATTTTAAATTTTGTCAGTCTACCTTTAAAAGCTCCGTAAAGGCCTTTTCAAGGGCGTCGTCGTGTTCTACGGAACGGGCGTAGAGAGCCAAATTAAGTGAGTTTACCGTTTCGGCGTCTAATTTTACCGTCGCCGGTATTCCTGTTTTTGTCTGGAAAGTGGCAAGAGCCCTTTTGGCGTCGCCGTCAGTTTCCACCTTATAGCCCAAATATCTGTATATATCCTTCATTTTATCCGAATCAACCTCGTCGTTTTCCGAAACAAGGTACATTGTGGAGATTTCTATGTCGGGTTCAACTCCTACGCCGTTTATTATGTTGCCGTTTCTCGTAAAATATTCAAGGGTCGTCAGCTTAAGCATACCCAAACTGGGCAGACTTGCTATTGTCTGAACAACTCCTTTACCGTAGGTTGTTGTTCCTACGGAAAAGCCTATTTCAGACTCCTTTACGGCGCTTGCAATAATCTCCGCCGCAGAAGCCGTCATTGAATTAGTCAAAACCGCAATTTCCTTAAAGGGAGGCTTTTTAAGTGTGGAAAATGTTTCCTCTATGTTCCCGGTTTTGTCCTGAGTGTACATAATTCTGCCTTCGGGAATTATCTGTCTGCAAATTTCAACGGCCTCGTCTACAATTCCCCCGGAATTTCCCCTTAAGTCTAAAATCAGCTTGTTCATACCTCTCTGTCTTGCCCATGTTACGGCCTCTTTAAATTCCTCCGCCGTTTCGGAACCTATAACGGTAATCTGTATGTAGGCTATTTCGTCCCAGTCGGTTTCGGAATCAACGGCAAACAAGTCGTCCATTTCCTTATGGAAAACAGTATTTACTTTAACAGCCTCAAGATTAAAGTTTACTTCAAAGGTCTTGTTGTTTCTCAATATTGTAAAGCTGTATTCGGGCATATCTACATTTGTAAGCATTGCGTCAATTTCACCGTAGCTTTTGTAGAGAGTGCTTTCGCCGTTTATAACGGTTATTTTGTCCCCTGCCAAAAGACCTGCTTTTTGAGCCGGGCTCTGCTGTATAAGCTCCGAAATTTGAGGATAGTCCTCAGTTACGATAAAGGCGAAGCCCGTAGCGTAAACCTCGTTTGACACTCCCTGCATAAAGGATTCATATTCATCAGCTGTGTAATATTCGGAATAGTCGTCAAGACTGGAGGCCATAGCCGTAACGGCGGCTTCTATAAGCTTTTCTATGTCAACATCTCCGCCGACATAGTTTTTTTCGATATATTCTATAACTCCGGCGAGATAGCCCCCTGCGGAAACATAATCGTCAAAATAATATGTTTCCTCTGAATCATCTTCCTCCGTATCGGCTACGCCGTCAGAGTCAATGTCCGGCTCTGCCTCATCGGCAGTTTCGCTTTCTGAGGTACTCTCTGCAAAACATATACTCAGCCCAAAGGAAAGGGCAAGCAATAATGCGGAAAATACAGTTAAAAATTTTTTCATCTACTCACCCCTTTAAAACATCCTTGTTGTTGTATAAATAGTCAACAGCGGAAATAACCGTCAGAGCCGCCGCCAAAATTATAATTATAACACTTACCGTTTCCATAACAGCCGTGTCAATATTTAACAGAAGTATTATTATCATAGCCATCTGGCTTATTGTTTTAAGCTTTCCCCACTTTGAAGCCGCTATAACAACTCCCTTTTCAACCGCAAGGGTTCGAAAGCCCGTTATCATAAATTCCCTTGCTGTGATTATAATAACTATAACCCCCGGCAGAGAAACAACGGCGTCGGGAATATCTATAAGGGCTATCATAGCCGAAGAGCAGAGGAGCTTGTCGGCAAGAGGGTCCATAAATTTCCCGAAGTCCGTAATAAGGTTATATTTTCGGGCAATATAGCCGTCAAGACAGTCTGTCAGAGAAGCTATAATAAAAACCGATAGGGCAAGATAACGGTTAAAGCCTGCCGGCAGACCCAAAGGGCATAAAAGCAGTATTAAGAACACGGGTATTAATATTATTCTGAATAGTGTAAGCTTGTTTGGCAGATTCAACCTTATCCCCTCCTTTGTTGATTAAGTTCGGGCGTGCAGATTCTCAGTACCCCTCTGTCTCGCTGCCGCTTTCTTCTCCGATTAGGTCGTAATCGGAAAATGAGGTTACAAGTACCTTTGTATAGTCCCCCGACAACAGCTCCCTGTCGGATTTAAAAAATACATAGCCGTCTATTTCATAACAGTCACGGTAGCTTCTTCCTATATATATGTTTTCCTCGCCGCTTAGGCGTCCCTCAACTATAACCTTAAGGGTTCGGCCTGTGAAGCCTCTGCATATTGTTTTGGAAATTTCCTGCTGAAGCTCCAAAATTTCTCTTTTTCTTCTCGCTTTTGTCTTGTGGTGAACCTGACCGAGCATTTTCGCCGCCGGGGTTCCGTCCTCTCTTGAATATTCAAAAACTCCCAGCCTGTCAAAGGAAGCCTTTTCTATAAAGTCCTTAAGCTCCTGAAAATTTTCCTCCGTTTCTCCGGGGAAGCCTACAATAAGAGTTGTTCTTAAGCAAATATCGGGAACCGCCGCTCTCAGCTTCTCTATTACACCGAAAAGCTCCTCCCTGCGGCTTTTTCTACCCATTTTCTTAAGAATCTCATCGGAAGCGTGCTGTATGGGCATATCCAGATAATGGCATACTTTGGGATTTTGTGCAATCTCAAGTATAAGCTCATCTGTTATATTTTCAGGATAGGCATAGAGTATCCTTATCCAAACAAGACCCTCTATTTCAGACAGCCTCTTAAGAAGCTCGGGAAGCCGCTGTTCTCCGTAAAGGTCTTTTCCGTAGAGGGTAGTGTCCTGGGCTACCAAAATAAGCTCTGTTACTCCTTTCCCCGCAAGCAGCTCCGCCTCTTCAACAAGGCTTTCCATAGTCCTGCTTCTGTATTTTCCCCTTAAAGAGGGAATCGTACAGTAGGTGCAGTGTGCATCGCACCCCTCGGCAATCTTAAGATAGGCATAGCCCCCGAGAGTTGTCATCATTCTAAGCTTAGAAAGACTTTCGTCAAGCCTTGCATTTTTGTCGGTTATTTTGAGGGCTCTTTCCTGCCCCCGGGTTAAGGCCTTTATAACCTCTCCTATGCTTCCGAAGTCAGCCGTTCCCACAACGGCGTCAACCTCGGGAAGCTGTTTAAATATTTCGTTTTTGTATCTCTGAGCCATACAGCCTGTAACGATTATTGCCTTAAGAGAGCCTGTTTCTTTATATTCAGCAACACGGAGGATATTGTCTATAGCCTCCCTGTTTGCGTCCATAATAAAGCCGCAGCTGTTTACGATTATAATGTCGGCTTCCTCCTCGTTTTCCGTTATAATATAGCCCTCTTTGTTTATAAGACCAAGCATAATCTCGGAATCCACAAGGTTTTTGTCGCAGCCCAGTGAGATAAAAGATATTTTCATAATATCACCTGTTAAAACAAGCTCGTTATTTCTCCCTTTTCGTTTACGTCTATATTTTCGGCCGCCGGCCTTTTGGGAAGCCCCGGCATAGTCATAACGTCCCCTGCAAGGCAAACCGCAAAACCTGCCCCGGCGGATATTGTTACGCTCTTTATGCTGATTCTGAAGCTTTTCGGTCTGCCCAAAAGAGAGGGGTTATCCGAAAGGGAATATTGCGTTTTTGCGATACATACTGGGACATTTCTGTAGCCAATGGCCTCAATTTTCGCTATGTCTTTCTTAGCCTTAGGCAGGAAATCAACTCCCTCGGCGCCGTAAATTTCCTTTGCTATTATTTCAATCTTTTCAGCTATAGGCAGATTTGCATCATAAAGGGGTGCAAAATGGCTTTCTTTTGTTTCCAAAACCTCTAAGACCTTTTTGCCTAAGTCGGTTCCGCCGTCTCCGCCCTTTGCCCAAACCTCGGATATGGCAAAGTCGGCTCCCATTTCCTTACAGCGGTTTTCAATGTAGTCCGTTTCCTCCGCCGTATCGGCTGTAAAGGCGTTTAAAGTAACAACAACGGGAACACCGTATTTATGAAGGTTTTCAATGTGCTTTTCGAGGTTTACAAAGCCTTTCTTTACGGCCTCAAGGTTGGGGGTACTCAAATCGGCTTTTGCAGCGCCGCCGTTATATTTAAGGGAACGGACGGTAGCCACCAAAACAACACAGTCCGGCTTAAGCCCTGCAAAACGGCACTTTATGTCAAAGAATTTTTCGGCTCCCAAATCGGCGCCGAAGCCTGCCTCGGTTATTGCTATATCCGAAAGGCCCATAGCTATTTTTGTGGCCTTTACGGAGTTGCAGCCGTGGGCGATATTGGCAAAGGGGCCGCCGTGTATAACCGCCGGGGTATGTTCAAGAGTCTGAACAAGGTTGGGCTTTAGGGCATCCTTAAGAAGGGCTGTCATAGCTCCCTCTGCCTTAAGGTCTCCTGCTGTAACGGGTTCTCCCTCGTAGTTATAGCCTACGATTATCCTTGCAAGCCTTTCCTTAAGGTCTGAAATACTCTCCGCAAGACACATAACCGCCATAATTTCCGAAGCCACCGTAATTTGGAAGCTGTCCTGCCTTACTACTCCGTCTGTTTTCGCTCCGAGACCTACGACAATGCTTCTTAAGGCTCTGTCGTTCATATCAAGAGCCCTTTTCCATGTTATTGTTTTCGGGTCAATTTTAAGCTCGTTGCCCTGTTGGAGGTGGTTGTCAAGCATAGCGGAGAGGAGGTTGTTTGCCGTCGTCATAGCGTGTATATCTCCCGTAAAGTGGAGGTTAATGTCCTCCATAGGAACAACCTGGGCATAGCCGCCTCCTGCCGCACCTCCCTTTATACCCATGCAGGGGCCTAAGGAGGGCTCCCTTAAAGCTACCATGGTTCTCTTTCCGAGTTTGTTTAAGCCCTGGGCAAGACCTATGGTTGTGGTTGTTTTTCCCTCTCCGGCAGGAGCGGGGTTAATAGCCGTTACCAAAACAAGCTTTCCCTTTTTGCCGCTTTTTAAAACACTGTTGTATAATTCATCTGAGAGCTTTGCCTTATATTTTCCGTAAAGCTCCAAATCATCGGGGCTTATGCCGAAAGCTTCGGCAATCTTTGTTGCGGGGTAAAGTGTTGCTTCCTGAGCAATTTGTATATCGGTTTTCATTTGTATGTTCCTCCTATATGTAGTCCCGTTGTCTTTGGGAATACTCCTGCCATTCTTCTCTGTCCATAAATACGGCTCTGGGTTTGGAGCCGTTTTCGGGGCCTACTATTCCTCTTTCCTCTAATTCATCGATTATCCTTGCTGCTCTGTTATAGCCTATCTGGAACTGCCTTTGAACCAAAGAGGTAGAGGCCTTTTTGCTTTTAACCACATAGGCGATAACATCGTTTATAAGCTCGTCGCTGCCCTTTTTGGGGCTGTGGCCGCCGCTTATATCCGCTTCCTCCATACTTTCGGGGTTTTCTATGCTTTCCATAATGGCTCTGTCATAGTTGGGCTCGTCTGTCTTTATGTGGTCTACTATTTTCTTTATTTCCTCGTTGCTTATGAAAGCCCCCTGAACTCTCAGGCTTCTTTCCATTTCAACGGTCTTAAGGAGCATATCTCCCTTTCCTATAAGCTTTTCCGCTCCCGACTCGTCAAGAATAATTCTTGAGTTTATGGCTTGGGCTACGGAGAAAGCTATTCTTGAGGGAATATTGCTCTTTATAACTCCCGTGATAACGTCGGATGAGGGACGCTGTGTAGCAACGATAAGGTGAATACCCGCCGCTCTGGCAAGCTGTGTCAGTCTTTGAATATGACCCTCAACTTCTTTCTTTGCCACAAGCATAAGATCCGCAAGCTCGTCTATTATAATTACTATTTTATATAAGGGTGTTTCTCCCTCTTTCCTTAAATAATCGTTATATTCGTCAAGGTTTCTTACTCCCACGTCGGCGCAGAGCTTATACCGCCACATCATCTCCGTACAGGCCCAGTTAAGAGCCGCCGAGGCTTTATGGGGGTCGGTAACAACGGGAATAAGAAGGTGGGGTATGCCGTTATATACATTCAGCTCAACCATCTTAGGGTCAACCATTATAAGCCTTATTTCATCGGGTGTGGCCTTATATAAGAGGCAGTTTATAAGGGTATTTATACACACCGATTTACCTGAGTTTGTGGCTCCCGCTATGAGAAAATGGGGGGCTTTGGCGATGTCCCTGACTATAACATTTCCGGCTACGTCCTTTCCCAAGCCGAAAGTCAGGTTGGACTTTGAAGCCTGAAACTTCTTAGAGGCCACAATCTCCGAAAAATAAACCACAGAGGGGTTTTCGTTGGGTATTTCTATGCCTACGGCGGTTTTTCCAGGGATAGGCGCCTCTATTATAATATTCTTCGCCGCCAGACGCATAGCCAAATCCCTGTCAAGGTTCGCTATGCTTCTGACCTTTGTTCCCACCGCAGGCACAAGCTCATATCTTGTAACCGTAGGCCCCTGACTTACCTCCACAACAGTAGCCTCAACCTTAAAACTTCTTAAGGTATCCTCCAAAATATGGGAGTTTTTAACAAGCTCTTCCCTGTTGTCGGTTTTTAAAAGGTCGGGATTTTTGTTTAAAAAGCTTAACTTCGGGAAGCTGTAGTCGGCCTTTTTTGCCTGAATCCTGTTTACGGTTGCGGCATCGGCCTCTATAACCTTAACATTCTCCTTTGACGTAGCCTTATAAGCCTCGCCCGGGCTTTCCCACGGGGGTATGTCACTCGGCGGCTTTTCTTCTATGTCTTTACGGTCTTTCCGTCCTTCCCGTTCTTCCTTTTGCTCTTCTTTGTAATCCTCTTCAAAATCACCAGAAGCCTCTGTTTTTTCCTTGAAAGCTTCATTCTGCTGTTCGGAAACTTCATCTTCAACGTAATCTCCGTTGAAAGCTTCGTTATCAGGCTCAGTAGGCTCTACAGGCTCTATGTCTATAAGGCTGTGTCCCCTGCTGTTTATAACTATATCGGGTGCTTTAGGTTCTTCATAAGCGGAAGCCTCTCCGATTTCCTCTTCCTCTTCGTATAATTCTTCGTTATATAATTCTTCGTCATATAATTCCTCTGAGTTGTCATATTCTTCATATTCCGCCTCAGAGGCTCGGCCTTTGTTCTTGCTTCTTAAAAATTCCGGAACATATTCGGAGCCTCCGTTTCGGCGGCTCTGCTTTTCATTTTTGAGAAAAGAGGGCAGAGCCGAGGGCTCCTTTTCTACGGGGGGAAGCTTGTAATTTGAAAGGTCCTCCCCTGTATAGGCTCCCTTTTTAACTCTCTTTGGCATAAGGTCCGGTCTTTCTTTTCTTTCGCCATCGTCCTTATTTTCTTTAAGATTTATAAACTTAGCGTCTTTATAGCTCTTCTCCCTCCGAAGCTTTTCATAATAGTCCTCATCATTTTGAACCGCCGGGGCAGACTTCTGCTTTTTCTGTCTTGAAGCAGCTTTTTTCTTGGGTTCGGGCTCTTCATACTCCTCATATTCTTCATACCCGTCATCATAGCCCTCATAATCTTCATAGTCATCGTAGTCATCATATTCATCGGCATATTTTTTTGAATACATACCTCCCATAAGGGTTTCCGTAAAGAAGCGGCCTATGCCGGAGAATATTCTGAATATGCTTTTGCCCGAAATCAAAACAATAAGGGCTGCCGTTAGGGTTAAGAAAATTATAACGGAGCCTGTTTTCTTAAACATAACAAGGCTTCCGCCGCCGAAGAAGCCGCCTATAAGGCCGCCGCCTGTATAGTCTGTGTCTGTAAAGCCGCCTAATATGGCCTCCGCCGAAAAACCGTTATCGGCATCGTAAAGCAAAATATGCAGAAGAGAAATCAAAACGCAGAACAACAGCCAGCACAAAACCGCCTTATAGCGTATTTTCCCCCTGTCTTTCGTCATAAAAAAGCCTATTACCGCAAGAATAACCCCAAAGGGTAATATATAGGCTCCCGTGCCGAAAAGACCCTTTAAAACCTCAAGAACAATTCTCCCGAACATGGATTCCGAGGCAAAGAATATGCTGAAAATTATAAGCGCCGAAAAACCGGCCGCTATTATACACAAGGCCTCAACAGCCGCCGGACTGAGCTGCTTTTTAGGTTCGGCCTTAGGTGTCTGATTATTTTGATTAGTCTGTTTTGATGTATTTGTTTTATTGTTGTTTTTTGCGGCGGTTTTTTTAGAGGAGTTTCCGTTTTTTTTGGACGTTTGCTTTTTAGCCGCCGTCTTAGCCCCTGTTTTTGCCGCCGTTTTCTTTTGCGCCACACTTATCACCCTTATCTTTTAGCCCTGTCTTGCAATCAAATTATATTATACCATTTTTTTCAAATTTGTATAGGTTTATAATTATTAAAATTTCGGAAAACTTCTTTAATCTTGTAAATAATACCCTGTTTTCAAATGATAAAACGGAACCGCTGCTGTTATATACTTCGGTTCCGTATAATATTTGTTTCTGTTAATCAGCTTTCCAAAAGCTTGATGCCCTCTTTAAGCCTCCTTAGGGATTCTTCCTTTCCCAAAAGAACGCAAAGCTCCGTGGCTCCGCAGGGAGTGGTGGGCTTGCCGGAGAGAGCCGTTCTTACAGGCCATAGTATCTGACCGTTTTTAAGGTTGTTTTCTTTAGCCGTATTTACCATAAGAGCATAAAGGCTGTCGTTGTCCCAGTCCTCCGCCTTTTCAAGAACGGGAATTATAAGCTTAAGAAAATCAAGAGAATTTTCCGTATTTGTTTTCATCTTCTTATGATTATAAAGGCTCTTGTCATATTCGGGAAGCTCATCTATAAAATCTATAAGCGCCGGTATGTCGTAAACCGTGGAAATCCTGGTTTTTACCATTTGAGCGGCCATCTTAAGGTCAATGCCCTCTGTTTTAACAGCTTCTTTTAAAACAGGCTCCGCCATTTCATAAAACTCGTCAAAATTCTGAGCCTTAATATATTCTCCGTTCATCCATTTAAGCTTTTCGGGGTCGAAAATAGCCGGAGATTTTGAAATGCCCTTAACGTCAAATATTTCTATAAGCTCGTCTATGGAGAAAATTTCCCTGTTTTCAGAGGGGGACCAGCCCAGAAGTGTTATATAGTTTACAATAGCCTTAGGCAGATAGCCCTTTGCCACAAGGTCTTGAAAAGAGGCATCGCCGTTTCTCTTTGAAAGCTTTGTGTGCTGATCTTTCATAACGGGAGCTACGTGTATATAGGTGGGAATATCCCAGCCGAAAGCCTCGTAGAGCGGGTTGTATTTAGGCGTAGATGACAGATATTCATTTCCTCTTATAACGTGGGTTATGTTCATAAGGTGGTCGTCTATGACATTTGCAAAATTGTATGTGGGAAGTCCGTCTGATTTAATTAAAATCTGATCCTCCATATCCTCATTGTTTACCGTAACATCTCCGTAAACCTCATCGTGGAATGTTGTGGAGCCGTCCCTTATTTTCTGACGGATAACAAAAGGAATACCGTTTTTAAGATTTTTTTCAATTTCTTCCTTTGAAAGAGAAAGACAGTGCCTGTCATATTTAACACCGGTTTCCCCTTCCAAGCGAAGCCCCTCAAGCCTTTCTTTGGTACAGAAGCAGTAGTAGGCCTCTCCCTTTTCAACAAGCTCAAGGGCATATTTCATATAGTCGTTTTTCCTCTCGGACTGTATATAGGGACCGTAGTCTCCCCCTATGTCGGGACCCTCGTCGTGCTTCATACCTGCCATTTCAAGGGTTTTGTATATAATATCAACCGCACCCTCAACGTATCGTTCCCGGTCCGTATCCTCTATTCTGAGTATGAATTTTCCGCCGCCGTGTTTGGCGATAAAATATTCATACAGCGCCGTTCTTAAATTTCCTATGTGCATATAGCCCGTGGGGCTTGGGGCAAATCTTGTTCTTATCATTTTTCACAGCTCCTTAATAGTATTTGTCCAAATCAATATATGAAATCTGTTCCTTTATGGTTTTCATTTCCGTCTGGGCGTCTGTAATGGCCGCTATTTCCTCGTCATAGTTAAGCCACTGGCCGCCGTTTAAGGCCACTTCCTGACGTTTCATATTTATGGTATAGTAAAGGCTTGTCAGAGAATAGTCAAGTATGCCGTCTACGAGATAATACTGCTGTAAAATATCACTTTCAAGCATAGCGTTCTCATACTGAGTGTTTATGTTGTCTATATACTCCCGGTCTGCGTCTACACTTTCCAAAGTTTCTATACAGATGTTTTTTGAAGCTTCCATACTCTCCTGAAGCCAGGCTACATATTCCTCTCTGTAGCCTGCGGCCTCCTGTCTTAAGTAAATATACATACCCACGGCGACACAGGCAAGCAGCAAAAGCAAAACACTGCTCAATATACAGTAATACTTAAGCCTCTCTCTCTTTTCGGGATCAATTCTTCTTGTTTTTCTTCGCCTTTTGGTCTTAGTCTTAGCTCTGTCTTTATCCTTTTTCATTTTATCCTCCTTAATAAAAACACAATACTGTTTATATAATATCACCTAAGAGCCGGAAAATCAATATTATTCCCAAAACAAATTTAAAAATTCTGCCGAAAAAACGGGAGGAGTTACTCCCTGCCCGTTTTTCCGTTTATATTATAAAATTATAGATTAGTCTTCCATTTCAACGTGGATAGGCTTAAGGTTCCAAATTTCGTCGGCGTACTGCTGTATTGTATGGTCGGAGGAGAATTTGCCGGATTTAGCCGTGTTGAGAATAGCCATTCTTGCCCATTTATCCTTATCCTTATAGGCCTCGTCTATTCTTTCCTGAGCCTTCTTATAGGCTGCGAAGTCCTTAAGAACGAGATATTCATCGGCTCTGTTGCCGTTGATACCGTTTAAGAGTGAGTTGTAAAGCTCTCTGTAAAGCTCTGTATTTTCGTTCAGGGTTCCGTTTACAAGGCCGTTCATAACGCCTCTTACGTCAGAGTCCATGTTGTATACGTCCCAGGGGTTATAGTTGTTCTTAGCGTAGGTATCTATAACCTCGTCTGCCGTAAGACCGAAGATGAATATGTTTTCGTCGCCTACTTCTTCCCTCATTTCCACGTTTGCACCGTCAAGGGTACCTACAGTAAGGGCGCCGTTAAGCATAAGCTTCATATTGCCCGTGCCTGAAGCCTCCTTGCTGGCTGTGGAAATCTGCTCGGAAACGTCCGCTGCGGGAATAAGCTTTTCCGCCAGGGATACTCTGTAGTTTTCGCAGAAAACAACCTTTATTTTTCCGTTTATGGCCGGGTCGTTGTTTACAACCTCAGCTACATTGTTTATAAGCTTGATTATAAGCTTAGCCCTGTAATAGCCTGCCGCTGATTTAGCCCCGAATATAAATGTTCTGGGAACAATATCCAAATTGGGATTTGTCTTAATATTGTTATACAGGCTTATAATATGGAGAACATTCAGAAGCTGGCGCTTATATTCGTGAAGTCTCTTAGCCTGAATATCGAAAATAGAGTCGGGGTCAACGTCAACGCCGTTTGTCTCCTTGAGATAAGCCGCAAGCTTAACCTTGTTGTTACGCTTTATGTCCATAAACTTCTGTCTGAATATGGGGTCGTCTGCATAGGGAACAAGCTTCTCAAGCTCCGACAAATCCTTATACCAGCCGTTGCCTATTGTTTCGGTTATAAGAGCGGCAAGCTCCGGATTGGCGCGGCCTAACCATCTTCTCTGGGTTATGCCGTTTGTCTTGTTGTTGAATTTTTCGGGATATATGTCATAGAAGTCCTTGAGCTCCTGATGCTTCAAAATTTCAGTATGAAGGGCTGCAACGCCGTTTACCGAATGGGAGCCTACAATAGCAAGCCATGCCATTCTTGTCTGACCGTCGGCAACAATAGCCATCTTATGAATCTTGTTTGCGCCGTTTCCGTACTTCTTTATAAGCTCGGCACAGAATCTCCGGTTTATTTCCTCAACGATCATATAAATTCTGGGAAGCAGACGTGAGAAAAGGTCCGTAGGCCATTTTTCGAGAGCCTCCGACATAATCGTGTGGTTTGTATAAGCACAGGTTCTTGTTGTAATATCCCAGGCCTGATTCCAGGGTATGTCGTTTTCGTCCACCAACACACGCATAAGCTCCGCTACTGTAACCGCCGGGTGTGTATCGTTTAACTGGAAAACAACCTTTTCGGGAAGAAGATTGAAATCCGTGTTATGCTCCTTAAAACGGTTGATTGTTCTCTGAACCGTTGCGGAAACGAAGAAATACTGTTGTTTAAGCCTTAACTCCTTGCCCTCGATGTGGTCGTCGGCGGGGTAAAGAACCTCCGTAAGAACCTTGGCAAGGGTTTCCTCGGCGTTTGCCCTCTGATAATCCCCTGCGTTATAAGCACGCAGGTCGAACTTGTTTTTAGCCTCTGCGTCCCAAAGTCTTAATGTGTTTACGGTGTTGTTGTCATAACCCACAACAGGGTAGTCATAGGGAACGGCGATAATAGACTGATAGTTTTCCTGTATAAACTTAACATTTCCAT
Organism: Clostridiales bacterium; assembly: GCA_021201395.1. Classification (GTDB taxonomy): domain Bacteria; phylum Bacillota; class Clostridia; order Lachnospirales; family CAG-274; genus JAJQCI01. Next base: position 18,045 of record JAJQFB010000009.1, read on the forward strand.
CGCTCTGGGGGATAGCCTTTACGTTTCCGCCGAATTTAACCTCAACGGAGTTTTCGGGACGTCTTACACCCCAGAAGTCGCCGTCCTGAAGCCAGTTATCGGGATATTCAACCTGATAGCCGTTTTCAATCTTCTGTTCAAATATACCGTAGTGATACCTTATGCCGCAGCCGTAGGCCGGAAGCTCTAAGGTTGAGAGAGAATCGAGGAAACAGGCCGCAAGTCTGCCTAGGCCGCCGTTTCCCAAGCCCGGGTCTTTTTCTGAATCCTCGAGGAGGTTATAGTCAATGTTAAGTTCCTCAAGAACGTCCTTTACGGTTGTCATAAGCTGCATATTCAGGATAGTGTTTCCCAAGAAACGTCCCATAAGAAATTCCATTGAGAGGTAGTAAACGATTTTACAGCCTGTTTTGTCATATTTGTCATGGGTAGCTATCCACTTATCGGTTACATAGTCTCTGATTGTAAAAACAAGAGCCTCATAAATCTGGTGAGGACTGGCCTTGTCTATTTTCTTTCTGGACAGAGTCTTTACGTTTTTGGTAAGCTGTTTTTTGAATACTTGTTTATCGATGTGCATTTTTAGTCTCCTTCCCTTGTCATATGGCTTAAAAAGCTTAAGTTAAGCCTCTGTTTCAAGGCTCAGCTTTTCGCTTCTGTCGGCCGTTGTCAGGTTGTCTATAATTTCATCCAAATCTCCGTTTATAATTGAATCGAGACGGTGGATGGTAAGACCTATCCTGTGATCCGTTACTCTGTTTTGAGGATAGTTGTAGGTTCTGATTTTTTCGTTTCTCATGCCGGAGCCTACCTGTCTGTGTCTTTCCTCGGCAATTTCACTCTGTTTTTTCTCTTCCTCAAGGCGGTAAAGCTTGCTCATAAGAATTTTAAGAGCCTTTTCCTTGTTCATTCTCTGGCTTTTTTCGTCCTGACAGGATATAACTATTCCCGTAGGGTGATGGGTCAGGCGTACGGCGGAGTCTGTTGTGTTTACACACTGGCCGCCGTTTCCCGAAGCCCTGAAAACGTCGAAGTGATAGTCCTTAGGGTCAAGCTTTACGTCTACCTCCTCGGCCTCGGGCAGAACCGCCACAGTTACCGTGGAGGTGTGGATTCTTCCCCCCGATTCTGTTTCGGGAACTCTCTGAACCCTGTGAACACCGCTCTCAAACTTAAGCCGTGAATAGGCGCCTTTCCCCTTTACCATAAATGTAATTTCCTTAAAGCCTCCCACATCGCCGTAGCTTGTATTCATAATATCTATGGAAAAACCCTTTTGCTCCGAATATTTTGAATACATTCTGAACAAGTCTCCGGCAAATATGTTGGCTTCGTCTCCTCCGGCTCCCCCTCTTATTTCCACAATAACGTTTTTTTCGTCGTTGGGGTCTTTGGGCAGAAGCAGAAGCTTAAGCTCCTCGGAAATAACCCCGAGCCGTCTTGTGTTTTCGGCAAGCTCCTCCTTTACAAGCTCTCTGAAATCCTCGTCGGTCTTGTCGGAGAGAAGCTCTTTGGCTTCGGCTATTGCCTCTTTAGCTCCCTTGTATTCCCTGTATTTTTCAACAATAGGTTCAAGCTCGCTGTGTTCCTTCATAAGCCCCCTCCAAAGCCCGTTGTCGGCTATAATGTCGGGGTCGCCTATTTTAAGGGTCAAATCCTCGTATTTTTTCTCTGTGTCCTCTAATCTGTCAAACATAATAAATAACACCAGTCTCTTTATTTAAAGCCGATTACCACTCTGTCAAGGCCTGCTAAGTCTTTTTTTATTTCTATATTTTTAAAGCCGTTTTCTTTAAGAATGTTGCTTACGGCTTCTCCTTGATCATAACCTGTTTCATAGGCAAGCATACCGTTTTTATTAAGATATGTCAAGGAAGAGGCTGTAATATTTCTGTAAAAATTAAGGCCGTCCTCTCCGCCGTCAAGGGCTTTTAAAGGCTCGTAGTTTTTAACCTTTTTGTCGAGAGTGGGTATAATCCCCGTCCTTATATAGGGAGGATTAGAAACGATAAAGTCAAATTTTCCCTCTATGTTTTCAAACAAATTGCTTTTTACAAGCCTTACCTTTACGCCGTAATCCTTAATGTTCTGTCTTGCGATTATAAGAGCTTTTTCGCTTATGTCGCAGGCGGTCATCTCAAGGGTCTTGTTGTAATAAGCGAGGCTTAGAGCTATGGCTCCGCTGCCCGTGCCTATGTCGAGGCCTGTTTTATAGCCTCTCTCGGAGGATATTTTAAGAACCTCTTCAACCAAAATCTCCGTATCGGGACGGGGAATCAGAACAAAATCCGAAACCTTTATGCTAAGACCCATAAACTCGGTTTTTCCCAAAAGATACTGTACAGGACGGCCCTCAAGCCGCTTTAAAACCCAATAGTCTATCTTCCTCATTTGGTTTTCATCGGGAACATAACCGTCACGGCTGTAAAGCTGTGTTTTGGTAAAGCCCAACTGACGCATAAGTATAAGGGAAGCGTCAATCTTCGCCTCGTCTATATTGTTTTCCTTAAACAGCCCTGTTATTTCTCTTAAAAGGTCTTTAACGCTACTTCTGCTCAGGCTCATCTTCCAAAACACCCTTTAAGGAAGCTATTGCAACCTCTATCATATCGTCGTCCGGCTCCTTAGTTGTTATAAGCTGAACGGCCTTTCCCGGAGCGGAAACAATATCCACAATAATATTATCGTTTTTTCCCGCCCATCTTATAACCTCGTAGGAAAGTCCTGCCACAACAGGCACGAAAATCATTCTCGAAACAATTCTGTAAAGCACAACGTCCGTCCTCAAAAAGAGAAAGACAATCATACTTATTATCATAACCAAAAACAGGAAGCTTGTTCCGCAGCGTTTGTGGAGCCTTGTGTACTGTCTTACGTTTTCAACAGTCAGCTCCTCGCCGCTTTCAAAACAGTTTATTGTCTTGTGTTCGGCTCCGTGATATTTATAAAGCCTTTTTATATCCTTAAGAAGCGATGTCAAACATATATAGAAAAGGAAGATACAAATTCTCGTAAATCCCTCTATTATGCCTAAGGCCCAAGTTCCCCAGCCTAAAAATTTGTTGAAGAAAGAGCTTACCAAAACAGGCAGAACCATAAACAGAGCCACGGAGAATATAATCGAAATGACTACCGATATTGCCAAAACAACGTTCATAAGCTTGTCTCCCAGCTTATCGGAAAGCCATTTTTCAAATTTGCTCATTTCCTCCTCTTCAATATCGTCCGCCATATCCTCAAGCCCTGCCATTTTGGCGGAGCGTGTTATAACCTTCATACCCACAACAAGGCTGTCCACAAAGGCCACAACCCCTCTTACAATAGGGAGCCTCAAAATTTTGTTCCTCTCCTCGGCGGTCTTTATCTTCGTTTTTTCAACCTTTATGTTCTTTTTTTCTATATCCCTTACGGCAAGAACGTACTCCGTTCTGCCTTTCATCATAACGCCCTCTATTACGGCCTGACCCCCTATTCCTTTTCCGCAGGGAGGGCCGCAGGGTCTTTTCATTTTATTTCCCATATATAAATCACCGTTCATCTTAATATTTGTATCCTGCATACCGCGTACGGTATACTTGCACAATTTATATTATACCATTTTTTTTGCCGTCAGTGATAATGAATTTTTAAATCAAAAATATAAATGTCTGTACAATTTAGCCAAAGTTTAATATATAAATTTTCCTCTCCCACGGAAAATATGCCCTTTTGGAGAAAAACAAAAAAATAACCCAAGATGCCGTTACCTTTTATTGACACCTATCTCTTACGATAGGTGGGTTTCCGCATATCCGCTTCTGCCCTCCCCTGCCCAAAGGGAATTAGCTTGGGGCCCGGCATAGGCGGAAGGATATAGGAATCCCTTTTGCACTCTGTAGGTTCAATAAAACAAGGCTGGCGAGCATCTCAGGCATTTAGCTTTGAAATGTATAAAACTCTCACAAAATTTTGCGAAGCTTTTCTTTTTCATATATTAATTATAATATATCCCGAAAGGTTTTTCAAGATGTATTTTTATAATTTTGAAACAAACTTTTTTATTGGCAAATATAAAATAAAAAGTGTTTTTTTATCGAATATTTTTATAAGAATGCTGATAAATACCCGTCCTTAAAATTTAACACCATACTTTTTAGGGGGCGAAGATGCGAAGAGCTAATTAATCAGCGGTTCCTTAGATCAATTAATGACAGGCTTAGCGAAAAAAATACATAGATATTTTTCAAACAGCGGTAGATTTTCATTTTAATGTTTTTGATATGATGCCGACCCTTGTCTATTCAAGGGCGGTTTGTTTACATTGCAGCTCAAAAAAAGAGAAATTATTAAAAATTTTGTGAGTATTTGAGAAAGTCATTGACTATTATTTCAAAAAATGTTATTATATATTTATAAATATTAAGCTTTGGGCTATGCTCAAGATGTTTAAATTAACAATTTTATTATTTAAAAGGAGGAAATAAAGTGAAAAAACAGACACAAAAGGTTTTGGCCTTGGTTTTGGCCTTTGTAATGGCTATGTCAACTCTTATCTATGTCAGCGCATCGGACGCAGGTGAGACAGCCGAGGTTACGGAAGAGGCGGTTATCGAAGCGGCGGCTTCCGATTCGGCGGTTGTCATAGTAAGCGATACGGAAGAAATCGTAAGCGCCGATTTGCTTGCCGAATCATATGCAGCAGGCGATACGGTTGACTATGGTATCTCCGAGCTTACGATTACGGCGGCTCAGGCTCTCAGCGGCAACGGAACCTACCTTGCCACAACCGGCGTAAACACTCCCTTTACAGATGCTGACGGTGCCTCTTACTCGGGTTTCCGTTTGGCTTTACAGATTGTTCCCTCTGTAACGGGCAACATTACGGTAACATTAAGCTCAGCTCTTGCAAGCGGCAAAAAAGCCTACATAGTTAAGTATGTATCCGGCGATTCATCGGAAATGACAGGTGAAATAGTATCATACGTAGAAGAGGGTGCAACAAGTATTTTAGGCTTTATTGAAGCAGGAAATACATACTATTTTGCTCTCGGCGGAACAAACCAGAAATTCACAGACATTACATTTGTTGAGGGCAGCGAGGCCGCTACTACAACAGAGGGCACAACAGAGACAACAACGGAAGCGGAAGTGGTTGACCTTGTCGACATCAACGACCTTGACAGGGCAACTCCGGGAACAGCCTCCGACGGCGGTTCACATACTCTTTGGATTGTAGGCGACTCTACGGGCTGCTACTACAACGAAACAAGCCGTATCATAAACAGAGTGGGCTTCGGCATGGCTTTGGGTGATGACACATCTCACAGCTATACGGCTGAATACAAGATTTTCGACAACGAAAACCTCGAGGTCAGAAACTTAGCGGTGTCGGGCAGAAGCTCTCTTGACTACTTAACCGATACATATTACACAACTCTTACCTCGGGCTGGAAAGAGGGCGACTATTTAATCATAGCTTTCGGCCACAATGACGAAAAGAATACCGACAGCACAAGATTTACCGACGCTTCCTTAGGAGCAGACGGCTGGAACACAACGGGTCAGTTTGCTTATTCACTCTATGCAAACTACATTCTTCCGGCGGTTCAGGCAGGGGTTACTCCCATTTTGGCAACTCCCATCGTAAGACGCTCCACAAGCTCAAGCGGCCCCTCCGGCAGCAACGTACACAACTGTACAAGCAGCGGAATAGGCGACTACAGACAGACAATTATCGACCTAGGCACTAAATTCGGTTTATCTGTAATCGACAACACATACAACACATATATGGAACATATCGCTCTCGGCGCAGGCGAATGTACCATCAGCGATGACAAGACATCATGTGAAACAACGGGCTATGCTGCATACCATTCTGTTCAGACAACAGGTATCGACAATACACACGTGGGCGCAGCAGGTGCAAGAATGATAGCTTACTTTATGGGTCAGACTATAAAGGGCAATGATATTGAATTCGGAGTAACGGCAACAGAGGAATCTACAATTACTCCCGCCCTTACAGACGGCTCCGCTGACAACGGCGAAGTATTTGCAAGCCTTGCAACTTTCTTCGGCGATGACGCAAACACTGACCCCAGAACAGGCGAATATTCCGACGACACAGAGGACGATGACTCCTTCAAGATTTACTTAAGCTATGCGGGAACAGCGTCAAGCCTCTATGCGGGAGACTCTTTCGATGTTGACGTATGCGCTGCAAATGTTCCCGAAAGCGGAATCAGCTTTGTACATATTATTCTTACATATGATTCTCAGGAAGCCTCTTTAGATTTATCATCATTTAGTGAAGCTCCCAGTGAATCTATAACCGACAAAGCATTTATCGGACACACAGAAGTATCAGGCACCACATATTACGAAATTGATCTTGATTTATATTTTGACACAGCCGTAACCGAGGACAGTGTTCTCATCAGTCTTCCTTTCACTCTTAACAAGAGAGGCGAGGTTTCAATTACCACAAGTTCAGTTACGGTAACAGACGCAAGCGGAACGGCCTATGATGAAGTTTCCACTCAGGAATTTGTAATTAATGCAGACTCGGACATCAATGAATCCGACGGTCTTGTTATTGCGCCTACATTAACAGATGCCGGCGACGGAACTTATGTTCTTGATTATATTTTAAGCGGAAACACAACAGAATTAGGCTTAAGCTCAATAACGATTTATGTTGACTATGACCCGACTGTTGTTATGGTAACAGGCGCAAACGATACGGCGGAGGTAGGAAGTGTTGACTCTTCCGGAGCTATTCTTGAATACTTAATGCCCTATGCTACGGTTACGCAGCAGATTGCCCTTGTTCCCGAGGCTGACGATGAAGACTATGCAGACGCAGCGGCAGGCCCGGCAGACGGAACAAAGACAGCCGCAGAACTCGGCAGAATAAGACTTGCCAACTACTTAAACGATGCCGACGGCGACGGAGCAAACGACTCCGCTTACAATAACGGCGTTATATTCTCGCTTATAGTAACTCCCGTTACGGCAGCTTCCGCAGATGAAGCTATGGCGGCAATTTCAACAGGAACACCTTCCGCAGGTGCTTTCGGCGACTCCTCGGGCGAAGAGGTTGACGTTACAATAAACGGAAACATAACCTCTACGGAAACAGGCTTAAGAGGCGACGTTGACCAGAACGGCATAATCACCGCAAACGATGCGGCTTGTCTGCTCGCTTATGTTCTCAATAATGAAACACTTAACCCCAACTGGGATGTTTCGGATTACATTGCAAACGTAACAGGCGATGATTCAATCGATGCTGCCGATGTGGCGGAAATTATGAGCAAGGTTCTTGACTCCGCTTATGTATTTACGGCAGACGCAGCTTAAAACAGCTAAAATTTAAATGATTTTAAAATTAAAGCAACATAAAAACAAGCCGGTGGGCATTAACCCTGTCGGCTTGTTTTTATTCGGATAGATTATTCACACATTGTTTATTGCTGATTTACTAAAAATACCCGAAGCTCATTGATCCTGTCTAAGGGCACCTGTGTAAGCTTGTTAATAATCAGAGGTTCATAGTTGTACTTAATCATCTCCATAGCAACACTTTCCTTGCCCTCTGTTTCTCCCTCGGCACGACCCTCGGCACGACCCTCGGCACGACCCTCGGCACGACCCTGTGCGTGACCTTGTGCGTGACCTTGTGCACGCCCCTCCGCACGACCTTCTGCTATAGCCTTTGCCCTGCTTTCGGCTATAAGATTTTCCTCGTGGATTTTATACATTTCTTCCTGATCAAATAAGTCTATCATAATGTCAACAACCTCCTTTTCCTGTCCTTTAAGAAATTCCGTCAGAACCTCTTCGTCTTTACAAATCCGTATTGCCTCCTGTACGGCTTTGGAAGTCCTGCCGTATATTTTTGCCTGTGCGTTCACTATCTTTGAAAATGTGATGTACTGGCTGATTATGCCCCTGCCGTTTTTCTCGGTAATAAGTTTAACTCTTACCTCTATAGCCGCCTCTTCGCCGCCGAAAAATTCCTCCGACAAGGTTATAACGTCCTTATTTGTTTTCTTATCACCTGTGTAAACGACATATAACTCAGGCTTAGGTATTTTAACGGGCTTAGAACTGTATAAATCCCTTTTGGCGGCCTTAAAATATTCCTGATAGGTTCTTGCCAAATACATAAAGCTTCTTATAATTATGTTTACCGATACGGTAGACTGGGCTTCCACAAGAACAAAAAGCTTATCCTTAACGGCGAACCCCAAATCATTTGTCATATCGTTTATAAGTATAGGCTCAAGGGTTATTATTTCTATGTCATCGGCCGTGGTTTCTTTATCCTCCGGGTGAAGGGCCTGATAAAGCTGTAAGAGATATTTCTTTTGGCGGAACATTTTTGTAAAAACACTGTCTTTTATTTTCCTGTTCATTTCATATCCCCCTGCCGAGGCAGAAAAGAATCTATTGCTTTTTAATTTCATTAATCAGGCTCACCTCTCTTTCATATATATTATACTATAAATAGGTTCAATTATCAATCCGAATATTTAAAAAATTTTATTGTATACAGCTTATTTTGTCGGTTATGCCTCTTACGGCAAAGCCCTTTTCTTTATATTTGTTTAATAGGTCTATTGTCTGCTCTGTTATTTCCTCTCCGAAATTGATAATGGGTATTCCGGGAGGATAGATATAGGCGGCGGCTTGTGCGATTCTGCCTGTGCTTTCGCCCAAGAAAACGGCCTCCCCTTTTTTCAGACCTGCCTCATAGGGGGTCAGCCTCAGTTTGGGAGCGTTTACGGGCATAAATTTAAGTCTTATATTTACAGGCTCAAGACCCGATAACGCTTTTGAAAGCCTTTTAAAGCCCTCAGTACGGTCGCCTATTGAGGTCAGGGCGAGGGTGTAAAAGAGATTTTCCATTTCAGGCTCCAATTCGGCGGCTCTGAGAGCGGCGGCAGCTTCTTTTCCTCCCCAAATAACTATTTTTGAAGGGTCGGTGTCATACACACCACCCCAGTTTTTTATATTATCTCCCATAATGCAGCCTCTGTTTTCCTCTCTGAAAGACATAAGGAGGCTGTAATAACACTCCATAGCCGCTTTTCCCCTTTCTTCCGTCATGTATTCTATACATTCGTCTATAGCCGAAAGGAGTATATAGGAGGGGCTTGAGCTTTGGTATATACTTAAATATTTTTCAATTTCATACCTGTCGGCTCTGTTTGAGCAGATATGGAGCAGGGCGGTTTGTGTCAGAGAGGGCAGGGTTTTATGCAGGCTCTGTATGACCACATCGGCTCCCGATTTAAGAGCGGATTTCGGAAAATTATCGCTGAAACCAAAATGTGCACCGTGAGCCTCGTCTGCAATCAACAGGCAGTTATGCCTATGACATACCTTTGATATTGCTTCCACGTCGGAGACAATTCCCTCATAGGTAGGGGAAACCATAACAAAAACCTTTGCCCCTGTTTTCTCAAGAGCAGCTTCAACATCCTTTGGGTCTATCCCTCCGCTTATGCCCTGATAGGTTACAGGCGGACAGATATAAACAGGCCTTAAATTTCTTAAAAATACGGCATTATATACGGACTTGTGACAGTTTCTCGCCATAAGGATTGTATCCCCTATAGCAGTGTGGGCGGAAACCGCCGCCAAAAGGCCGCAGGTTGAGCCGTTTATAAGAAAATATGTTTTTTCTGTACCGTAAATCTCGGCTGCCCTTTCCATACGGGCTTTTAAAATTTCCTCCGGGTGGTGAAGGTCGTCTGTACCCTTTATTTCCGTAAAATCCTGCTTAAAAAGGGGATTTTTGAAAAGCTCTTCATTCCTCTTGTGGCCGGGCATATGAAAGGGGTATGTGTCTATAGCTTCAAGTCTTTCCTTAAGAGTTGTCATCTTTCATCTTCCGCCGCCTTCATCATTATCGCACATTCTATTCTCTTTCTGTGGAGCTTACAGCCGTATTCATAAACGCCCTTTATGCTTCCCGTGGAGTGATAGGCATTTGCCATGCAGCCGCCGCTGCAATAAAACCTTGCAAAGCATTGGTCGCATTCCTTATGGGCATAAATATTGCAGCTCTTAAACTCCTCCCGTTTTTCCTCCGCTGTTATGCCCTCAAAAACATTCCCTAATTTGTATTCATCGTCCCCGACAAACTGGTGACAGGGGTAAAGGTCGCCTGAGGGAGTAACGGCCATATATTCCGTGCCCACGCCGCAGCCCGAAACACGCTTGTATATACAGGGGCCGCCCGTTAAATCTATCATATAGTGGTAAAATGTAAAATCCTTTCGCTTAAGCATTTCCTTAGCAAGTATGTTGTACTGCTCCAAAAGCTTTGGGAGATCCTCCTCGGTTAAGGCATAGGGAGCCTCATCGGAAGCCACAACAGGTTCCATTGAAAGCTGTTTAAAGCCCAAATCCGCAAGGTGGAGAATGTCCTTTGTAAAGTCTGTGTTGTAGTGGGTGTATGTACCTCTTAGGTAGTAATTTTCCTGATTCCTGCTGTCGGCGGCTTTTTTAAATTTGGGAAGAATTATGTCGTAGGTTCCCTCTCCGGCTCTCGTATGGCGGAGCCTGTCGTTTACCTCTTTTCGCCCGTCTATTGACAGCACAACATTATACATTTCCCTGTTTACAAATTCCATAATTTCATCGTTTAACAAAATGCCGTTTGTGGTTATCGTAAATCTGAAATTCTTGCCCTTTTCCGCCTCTATGCTCCTTGCGTAGTTTACAAGCTGCTTTATAACCTCCCAGTTCATAAGAGGTTCGCCGCCGAAAAAATCCGCCTCAAGATTTTTCCTCGTTCCCGAATTTTCCACAAGAAAATCAAGAGCCCGTTTTCCTGTTTCAAAGCTCATAAGCCGCCTTTCCCCCTGATTATATTCTCCCTCGGAAGCAAAGCAGTATTCGCAGGCCATATTGCAGTCCTGTGCCGCAAGGAGGCAGAGAGCCTTTATAACGGAGTGTCTGTTTTTTAAATAAGGCGCCATATCCTTATAAATATCCTCTGAAAAAAGCACTCCGTCCTCTTTCAAGGCCTCTATGTCGGAGAAAAGCTCGTCTGCTTCTTTTCTGTTTAAACTAAAATTTTCCTTAAGATAAGCGGCAATTTCCTCCTTAGGCTTTTCCTCGTACATTCCTATAGCCTCATAGGCCGCCTCGTCTACAACGTGAACGGAGCCGCTGTTCACATCGATTACGATATTATAGCCGTTGCTTTTATATCTGTGTATCATTGTCTGTCCCTCTTTATTAAATTAAATACTCAAAAAAAGTCGCTGCCGTAAAAAGCAGCGATTAATAAATTATTTTAATTTTTCGCACTGCTGGTTAGCGATGCTGCATGAAGTTTTGCTTGCTGACTGGCATGATGTCTGACATTCGCCGCAGCCGCCGCTTACAGCTGAAGCGGCAAGGTTTCTTGTACTTAAAGTCTTGATTCTCGACATTGAAAAATCCCTCTTTCTGTAAATTTGAGAAATATTTTTCTCTTTCATATATATTTTATCAGTTAAAGGTATATGTGTCAAGTGCTGAAAAATATTTTTATGGGTTTCAGCGGTTTTGCCAAAGCTCAGCTATCTTAAGCTTGATTTTTACTTCCGCAGGGGCATCTTTGCTGTCCCCTAAGATTATGCCGTAGACTTCCTCCGAGAGACTGTTTTCATAGGTTTTTTCCTCGGCCTCCTTATATGTGCTCTCAACATAGCAGAGAGGGGGAAACATAACGCACCACCAGTTATGGCCGGCGGCCTCTCCTATGGAAATTTTAAGACAGTCATATTCCCCTCCGGGCAGGGTGACGTCAGCATATTTTCTTAAGGGGAACAGGCTTTTTGTTACCTCGGCCTTAACCTTGTAATTACAGCCCATACTCTTAAGAAAAGCCTCCGACATTTCCTCTATTTCAGGCAGACGTGCTTTAAAAAAGGCGGCTGTTTCTTCTTTTGAGGGAGAGGATGTCAAAAAATCCTCGTAAGTGTTTAAAATTTCGTCCTTTAGGAGAAGCTTAAGGTTTTGATCCTCTTCTGAGTCGCTGTTTGCTAATATATGGAAACGAAAAACCTCGGAGGATATATCATTTATTATTTTATGGGAATAGGCTCTTGTAGATATACAGAAAATAAGGGAAACAACAAGGCCGCAGAAAACAGCGGCGGCGGTAATTTTAAATTCTTTCCTTAAACATTTTTTATACATAGTAAAACCCCCATAAACTTATTTTTAAAAAGTATTGACGGAGGTTTTAAATTTTATACCTTTATACAAAGTTAAGGCTTAAATTTACCGAAACATCGGTTTGAACAGGCAGGGGGTTATCGCTGTGTTTTAAGTAAAGCTCTTTGTTGTTTTTTTCGAGAATACTGCTAAGTGAAAGGGCATCGCGGTCCATTTTTTTAAGCTCTTCCAGAGCCGCCGCCGTCTGCTCCTCTATTTCCGCCTTAAAGCCCTCTAAATATTCAGAGCTGTTTTCAACAATCTCCCTTTCCGAAAAATTCCACATATTTCCTACGGCGTTTATGGATATATTGAGCTTAAGCTGTCCGTTCTCTTCGTAAAAATCGTATTCTGTATTGTTTTCCGTGATTTCCGTAGTTACGGCAGGCTCCCCCCCTGCTTAAGGCTGTGCCTGAGGCATTGCCCGTAAGCCACATAAAGCCGTTAGCCTCACGGCTGTCCAATATGCCGGCTAATGAATTGTCCTTAAGGATTGCGGCGGATAAAAAGGCAGGCTCGCCGTTTTCAAGTGCCAAAACGGGAATTACCGCTGTTTTGGCTTCGGCTTCGTCCTTTAAATAGGCAAGGAGGGTTTCCTTGTTTACGAAGGTTTTTTCGTCCTTGCCGTTGTCGTAATAGCCCGATATGAAAAAGCCTGTCAGCTTGTCCTCCTTTGGCTCGGCGTCCATAAGCTCTTCTATGTTATAGGCACCCGCAAGAAGAATATTTTTGTCAATCTGGACATTAGCCGTAAGATATGAGGTCAGCTCCCTCAGAGCCTTTTCACTTCTCAAAAGTCCCATACCCGTGATTACGGTCTGCATATGGCCGAAGTAAAGCCGTTTTGTTGATTTTGCGTCTATTTTTGCTATTGCCTCGGAAAGTGTAGGGGCGGTTTCCTCCTTTAGGTTCCTGCCTAATTCCTCCTCGTTTTCCAAAGCAGGCAGGGAAAGTATAACCCTGTAGCCCTCGTCCCCGTTATAATCCACCGCCATAGCCGTACACAGGGCACGGCTCTCAAGATCAAAATTGTCATAACAGCCCGTCAGAAAAGCCGCTCCGAAAACAGGCAATATTAAAATTAAAGCGTAAAGAACAATTTTTTTACTCATCATATTCTTCATATTCTTCCCTCTTAAATCTAAGCAGCAGGTTTAGAATTACAGGTATCACAAAAAAATAGGCACCTCCGAAAAACAGATTGAAGCAGAGAGTTACTTTTGACAGCTCTGTCATATTTCGGGGTATAAGGCTTAGGGCAAAACCGAAAAGAGCCGCAAGACATCTCCCTAATTTGGGATTCAGACCCGTTATATCCCTTAAAAGCTCGCCGCTGAAAAATATGCTGCCAATGGCGAACATTACCACGGACAGATAAAAAAAACTCATAAGAATTGCCCCTTTTCCCTTTGAAACCACTGAAACGTCCATAGCTTCAACCCCCGGAAAGTCAAGCTCCGCCGCCAAATCAGTCCCCAAAAGGTTTATGGCCGCAAAGCTTACAAGGGCGACAACAAAAACCGCAAAAATAACGGCGGAAACGGCGGCAGACTTTACATTGTAGGGCTTTTTAAGATATGGAAAGGAAAGCATAAGAAATTCAAGGCCGTTGAACATAAGGCAGTTGTACAGGCTCCCTTTAATATATATGTTCTTATCCGCCGAAATATTCATGTTCAAGGAGGAATAATCTATTTTAAACAAAAGAGGTATATATACGAGAGCCAAAGGAATAAGGACTGTAAACACGGCTATCTCCCCTAACCTTGCCCTTGCCTCATAGCCCTTTGCCGCCCCGTATAGACGGGGCAGGAGGGTAATGGCGGAAATTATAACGAGGGAAGTTTCGGGCAGCAGCCACAGCTTGGCGGCCTCCGAGAAAATTCTTAAGTCTGAGCCTAAGGAGTAACAGAGCTTTACAACAAGGCCTGCCGATATAAGGCGGCTTAAAGGTTTGCCCGTAAGCCGGGACACTCCGCCGAAAAAGCCGTAAGCATTTAAAAAGCTGCTTAGGGAACACATCAGGAAAACGGAAACAAGGGCAAAAAGACCGCCCCCTATGGCAAGCAAAAAGCCCATAGAGCCTAAGCCTAAAGCGTTATAACGGGGCAGAACGATAACCGATACTCCCAGAATATCCAGAATGAGCAAAATTTGAAGCTGTCTTACGGAGATTTTTCCGTTGTCGGAATACATAAGAGTTCACCCCTTAATCGCCGTCTTTGAGACGGATTTTTTGTCTGTTGTTTGAAAACACAGGTCTTTTTTTATGGGCTTTAAGGGGCAGACGGAAGAAAGTGTCCTTTATGCCCTCGTCCCCCTCAATATCGCCGCCCCCGAAAGGATAAAGGTAGGGTATACCGAAGCTTTCCAGAGAAGAAAGATGTATCAAAATAACAACCAAAGCCGACCAGAAGCCCAAAAGGCCGAAAAAAGCGGAAGAAACCATTATAAAATATTTAGACAGCCTGTAGGCTGAGCTTAAGGCAAGCTGAGGTATTGCAAAGGAGCATATTCCCGTAAGAGAAACCACAATAACCACAATGGGGCTTACAAGTCCTGCGTCAACCGCCGCCTGACCTACTATTATGCCCCCGACTATGCCTAAGGTTTGGCCTATGGCCTCGGGCATTCTTACCCCGGCTTCTCTCAGAGCTTCAAAGGCCAGCTCCATAAAGAAAATTTCCAATATGCCTGAAATGGGGACGCCGTTTCTTGCCGATGACATTTTCATAAGAAGTCCCGTAGGAAGCATAGAGGGGTTATAGAGAGCGAAGCAGATATAAAGCCCCGGCAGGGTCAGGGCTATAACCGAGGACAAATATCTTATAACCCTTACAAGGCTTGCAATTTCCCAGTTTTCGTAATAGTCCTCGCTTGCCTGATAAAAACAGGCCAAAACCGAGGGAAGAATTATAACGAAAGGAGAGGTGTCAACAACTATGACGATTCTGCCCTCTAAAATCTCCGCCGCCGCCTTGTCGGGTCTTTCAGTAAGCTGAAAGGAGGGGAAAGGGCTTAGAGTGTCTTTTGAAATAAGCTGGGCTAAGGTGCTTGAGTCTGAAATTGCGTCTATGTCTATTTTTTTGATTCTCTCTTCCGCCTCGGCTAAAATTTCAGGGCGGACAATGTCCTCCATATAGACTATGCCTATGTCCGTTTTGCTCCTCCTGCCGGTTTGGGTCTGTTTTATTTTAAGCCTGTAATCCCGAATACGGCGGCGTATGAGGGCTGTGTTATCTCTGAAATTTTCGCAGAAAGCCTCCTTGGGGCCGTTTATGCTGCCCTCTGTGTCGGGCTTGTCTATGCCTCTTTTGGGGAAGTGTTTGGAGGAAATTATAATTGCCTTGGGGCAGCCGTCTATAAGCAGCAGGGTCTCCCCCGACATAACCTTCTCCGCCGCCTTTTCAAAATGGGTCTCGAAGCCGAAGTCTGCCGTTGTTATACCGCCGTTTATGAGTGCCTCAGGTAAGTTTTCAAACCTATCGGGGGGAACCTTTCTTATTTCAAGCATAAGGGTGTCTAAAACCCTGCTTTCTATCATATCCCTGTCGTTCATACCGTCGAAATAGAGAATATATATAGGTTCCCGAAAGGGGAATTTTTCGTTTTACAAGGTCGCCGCAGTCCTTAAACATTTCTTCAAAAATTTTAATGTTGCTGTCAATTTCCGTAAACATATAATCACCTTTTTTTATTATGGTAAAAAACGGAGTAAATATTCATAGTTTTCCCAAAATAAAAAAAGCCGCCGAACCTTTGTTCGGAAGCTTGAGTAATTGAAAACTTATTTTAATCCTTATCCTTTTTATCTTTCTTTTTGTTTGAGGGCGGTTCTGCCTTAGGCAGGCTTATTATAAAGGTTGTGCCCTCTCCTATTTTTGATCTTACGTCTATTTTTCCCTCGTGGGTCTCGGCTATCCACTTGGCTATGGAAAGACCTAAACCCGTTCCGGGAATTTCCCTGTTTCTGGATTTGTCTCCCCTGTAGAAGCGTTCAAAAATCTTGGGAAGATCCTCCTCCGATATACCTATGCCGTTGTCGGCCACTTCGATTACGGCCTTATTGTCTTTCTCATATATATCTATAACCGTCCGCCTGTTTTCCGGCTTTCCGTATTTGGCTGCATTCTCCAAAAAGATATATATAAGCTGTTTTATAAGATTTTCATCGGCATATAAATATATGGTTCCCTTTTCATTATATATAATTTGGGTATCGTTGTCCAATGCTTCACCGTCTTTGACAATATCGGAAACAAGGTCGTTTAAAAGGAAAAGTGTTTTTTTGACCTCGTGTTCCTTTTTTTCACCTCTTGCCAAGTATAGCATTTGGTTTATCATACCCGACATATATTCCGTTTCGGATTTTATGGAGGTTATGGACTCGTCCAAAACAGAAGGGTCGCTCTTTCCCCATCTCGAAATAAGGTTTGCGTAGCCCTGTATAACGGAGATAGGGGTTCTAAGCTCGTGGGAAGCGTCGGAGATAAACTGTTTCTGGTTCTCAAAAGAGTCCTCAAGACGCTTTATCATATCGTTAAAGGTCACGGCAAGAGCCCTTATTTCATCGTCCGCCTCGGGGACGTCAATACGCAGGTTAAGGTCGGAAATACTTGTTTTTCCGGCTGTTTCCGTTATATTTGTTATGGGCTTTAAAAATTTTCGGCTTATTAAAACACCTATAAGGTAGGCCAAAATAATTCCCAAAATATTTACGCCTATAAAAAGACAGCCGAAAAACGTCAGAGTATTTGACTCATATTCATATAGCCTGAAAACCTGAATCATATAGGAATTATTGTTGTAGTGTATAGTTTTTTCGCTGTACAGATACCTTTCCCCCATAAAGTCATAGCTGTGGGTTCCCGGCTTTTCGTCATAGTCTTTAAAGTCAGGGTCCATCTTGGGGTTTGTGGAGGCAGGGGGAACAACTCCGCTGTTTATAATGATTCTCGCCTCTATATTTTTGTCCCCTATAAGGGCGCTTATGTTTTCAACCGTTACCTCTCCGCCGTTTACTATAAACTCCTCGATTTCCTCTATAACGTTTGCAAGCTCTTTTTTGGAGTTGTCCATATAATAATAGGACAGGTTTGTCAGTATGAAAATAGAGGTAAGAATCAGGGCAACAGCAAATATGCCGGCATAGAGACAGGTTATTTTCTTCCCTATGGGCATACGCCGAAACCATGACATAAATTTATTCTTCATCGTCTTTAACATAATAACCGACACCGCGAATCGTATGGATAAACTTTTCGTTATATTTATCGTCTATTTTTGTTCTTAAATATCTTACATATACATCGACAATATTCGTTTCTCCGAAATAATCATAACCCCAGACCTTGTTCAAAATCTGCTCTCTCGATATAACAATATTCTTGTTTTTGATGAGATAAGCCAAAAGGTCAAACTCTCTCTTTGTAAGGTCGATATTGTGTTCGCCTAATTTAACGGTTCTCTTTCCCAAATCGAGGGTCAAATCCTTAACGGTAAGCTTCTTTTCGCCCTCTGCGGCTGCCGAGGTTCTCTTGTGCTTAAGGGCGACTCTCATTCTTGCCAAAACCTCTTCTATCGCAAAGGGCTTTGTAATGTAATCATCGGCGCCGTTATCGAGACCCATAACCTTGTCCATAACCTCGCCCTTTGCCGTAATCATAATTATAGGCACATCGGAGGTTTTTCTGATCCTGCGGCAGACTTCTATACCGCTTAAGCCCGGAAGCATAAGGTCTAAGAGTATAATCTTGGGGGCTTCCTCTTCAAATTTTTCAAGGGCGCTTCTTCCGTCGTTTGCCACAATAACCTCGTAGCCCTCGTGTTTAAGCTCAAGCTCCACAAAACGAGCCAGCTTAACCTCGTCTTCAACTATTAAAACCTTTAAAGCACTGTTATCCATAAACCCATTCCTTTCCTCATAAATATATAAATTTCATAAAATTACGGTTCATAATATTAAATTATATACTATTTTTTCGGCAAAGTCTATATTTATATCAATAAAATTATAAAAATTCACATTTATACGGCGATTAACACTTTATTAAAATTAGGTTAAAATAACTGTTTTTTATTATTGGCGGATTTTGAAGACAACTTTTCAAGAGAAAAATAAAAAGTAAATTTTTTGATAATAAAAATATGAAAAGATTGACTTATGCTTAAAATTGCATTATAATTTAGTTAAAGAAATAAAGGAGCGAAAACATAAAGGAAACGATGATTAATTCGCCGAAGCAGATTAATCATCGGTTCCGTAATATCAGCTGCCGTTACGGCGGCTTAAAGGAGGAATTTTTTGAAAAGACAAATCTTAGCTTTGGCTATGGCCTGTTTTATGGCTTTGGGTACCTGCTCCTATGTCGGAGCGGAGGAAAGAACTCAGGCTCCAAGCAATTTACTTGCTTTTGAGGGAGCCAAGGGCGGCGGCAGGTTTACAAGCGGCGGCAGAGGCGGCGAGGTTTATATTGTAACAAGCCTTGAGGACTACGACCCTGAAACCGAAAAGCCCATCAAGGGAACCTTAAGAGATGCTGTCAGCGGCAGCAACAGAATCATTGTTTTCAATGTGTCCGGTGTTATTGAATTAAAGGATACGCTGAGGATTAAAACAAAGAATCTGACTATAGCCGGCCAGACGGCTCCCGGCGACGGAATTACCGTTACAGGGTTTGAAACAAACATAAGCGATGCGGAAAATATAATCATAAGATATATGAGGTTCCGCCCCGGAGCAGACAATATTTATGAGGGAGATTCTATGGACGCCATCTGGGGACGCTCCGCCAAAAACATTATGATTGACCATATTTCCACAAGCTGGTCTACTGACGAAACCATGTCAATATACAGAGCCGAAAATATGACGGTTCAGTGGTGTATTGTGGCCGAGAGCCTTGCTATGTCGGGCCACACAAAGGGTCGTCACGGCTACGGCGCTATTATGGGCGGCTACAACACTACATACCACCACAACCTTATAGCTACCCATACCTCCCGCAATCCGAGAATGGGGGGAGGTACTCCCGAAGCCGACGACAACGACCACATTGCCCTTTTCGACCTGACAAACAATGTCATTTACAACTGGGGCTTTAACGGTTGTTACGGCGGCGGCAGGGCGCAGGTCAATTTTACAAACAATTACCTTAAGGCAGGCCCCGGAACAAGAGAAAGCGTAGAGACTCAGATTATAGACGCAGGAGAATCGGGAAAACCGGGTTGGTTCTATGTAGACGGAAATGTGCTTGAAGGCAACGAGGCAGTGACGAATGACAACTCTCTCGGAATTAAGGTTTCCGACGCAGCCGCAGAAACAACCGAAATTGTCGACACCAAGTTTGAGATGGACGGAAATTCCGCTGAGGCCTTAAAGGTAACAGACGCAGAGACGGCCTATGAGGAAATTCTCGCCAAAGCAGGGGCAACCTACCCCAGAAGAGACGGCCTTGACGCCAGAATTTTAACAGATGTTAAAAACGGAACAGGTGAATTTGCCAACAGACATGAGGACGTAGGGGGACTTCCCTACACGGAAACAACAGTAAGAGAGAACGGCTGGGACACTGACAACGATGGTATTCCCGACAGTTGGGAGGAGGCAAACGGCCTTGACCCGAGCGACCCCTCTGACAGTGCAAAAATCGCCGATAACGGCTATGCAAACATTGAAAATTATTTCAATTCCATAGTTGATATGGAAAATGTTCCCTCAAACCCCGTTGTTTCAATAAGCAATTTGGAAAACAATTCTATTGTTAAGCCCGGCCTTTCCTTTACCGTTGAGGCTTCGGCTGAAAGTGAAAACGGAATTGCAAAGGTTGACTTCTATTTAGGCGAGGAAATTTTTGCCACAGCAACAAGGGCACCCTATACCGCAAGTCTTGCCCTTGAGGACGGCTCCCACAATATTTCCGTAAAAGCAACTGACGCCTTAGGCAACCAGACCCAGTCCGACAGGATTTCCGTTCACGCAAATTCCGAAAACAAGCTTGTAGGCTATACCACAAAGGACATAGGCGAGCCTAACGTAGAGGGAGCGGCTTATTCCCTTAACGGCGAAGTTGTTGTCAAAGGCTCCGGTAAAATTTCCGGAGCAGAGGACAATTTCCACTATGCCTACAAGACTATGAGCGGCGACGGAGAAATTACAGTTAAGCTTGACTATATTACTCCCGTTGACAATCATGCTTTCGCAGGGGTTATGATAAGAGAATCAACTGATGTTGACGCTAAAGCCGTTGCTCTGGGAATCTCCCATACAAAGGCCTACGAGTGGAAAGAAACAGACCCCTCCACGGGAAAAAGCACCACCTACTACAGAAACGCTTTCGGGGCTTACCTTGTATGCCGCTATGAAACAGGCGGAGAGTTTGACCTTATAGACGAAAACCTCGACTCCCTTGACGGAGCGGAGGAAAGCGGCGTCGCTCTTGTTAAGGACATAGCCTTTAAAGACTATGACAATTACAACGGCTATTACTTAAAGCTTAAGAGAAGCGGCGACACATTTACGGCCTATGTTTCCGCCCACGGAACAGAGTGGACAGAGGTAGGAAGCAGAACAGTTGATATGAACAAGGAGGTCTTGGTAGGCTTTGCCGTTGACGCAAACAAACAGGCCAACGCCATAGACAACTACAACACAGCCAAATTCAGCGAAATTACAATTAAGTAAGCTTTGCCTTTACGGGAGGAAAATTATAATAAAGAAATTTGTTTCATTTTTACTTACTTTATCAATAGGGGCTGTTTTTTCCGCAAACACTTTTGCTGCTTCAAGCGGAGCCTGCTGAAAGAATCTGACTTACAGCATAAGCGGCAGCGGCGATATGTACAACACGCCCTATGATGCCGAAAATTATTTTGACCGGACAGATGCATGGGAATATGAGGACTATTCCTCTGTTGTTTTGGAAAGCGGTATAACCTCTATAGGGGCATGGGCTTTTGAAATATCTCCTGCCGACAGTATAGTAATTCCCAAAGGAGTAACGTCCATAGAAGCCGGGGTCTTTGCATACTCGAAGCTCAGTTCGGTTACAATACCCGTAAGCGTTTCAAAAATAGAGACGTGCGCTTTTATTGAATGTGAAAATCTTACAGACGTTTATCATAACGGAACACAAACCCAATGGGATTCTATTGCTATAGACACGGATAATGAGGCTCTTACCTCCGCAGCTATACATCTTGCGGAAGCGGAAAAAAACTCGTTTGATCCTCCTGCATCGGCAGCCGAAGCTCCGGCTTCTTCGGGCAGCGGTGAAATAACAGTTACGGTAAACGGCTCGGCTGTTTCCTTTGACCGGCCTCCGGTTATATCCGAGGGAAGAACCCTTGTTCCCGTAAGAGCCATAGCCGAGGCCTTTGACTGTCAGGCAGACCGGGACAGCACCTCAAAAACGGTTGTTGTAACCGATAATTGATATTACGGCAAAATAGAGAGGTCGGCTGCCCATTAATTGAGCAGCCGGCCTCTCGCGCTGCCGCTGCATACCGTTCAGCGCACGGTGTTTCCGTTTTCGCCCCGTCTTTGATACAATTTAACGATTCCCTTTTCCCTGTGCATCTCCGGTGCATTTTTGAAAAGAGCGGTGCATTTTTTCCGCCTCCGGCGCATTTTTCGGTCGGAGCGGTGCATAAATTTTTATGAGTGCTGCATAATTTATAGCAATGCCACAAATTACTAAGACAATCCAACGAACCGAAACCAACCCACGCAGTCCGACACATCGATTTGCGAAAAGGCTTCACTTATGGCTGAATAGAGATCCGGTAAATTACGG
>JAJQFB010000113.1 GCA_021201395.1 Clostridiales bacterium
CGCTTCTCTGGGGCTTACAAACGTTTTCCTAATTCTAAAGTGTTAAAGACCCGTACTGTAAAAACACTGCAAAACAAAACGGGGAATTTCCGAATAAAAGCGGAAATTCTCCGTATATTTTGAGGTATTGATTTGTGGAAATTTCACATAATACTCACGAAGATATTACAAAAATTTATTTTTAATCTGTTGACAACTTTTGTATAAAACAGTATAATATTTAAGGAAGCGATGAGCTAATTAATCATCGGTTCCTTAATAGAGTTTTATTAAATTAAAGGGAATAATCACCAAAAGAGGCGGTGTTTTATGGGAAGGGATTTTTTAAAGGCGTGGGCGATTCTGCCCCAGATAGCCCTCGTTATGCTTACGCCGATTTTGCTCTGTATTTTACTAGGGCATTTTTTGGACGGGCTTTTGGGAACGGAGGTTTTGTTTCTTATAATATTTACTGTTTTGGGGGTTGGGGCCGCTTTCAGAAGCCTTTATGTTTTCTGTATGAAAACCCTTAAAGAGGACGAAAAGCGTGATAAGAAAAATAAAACCTTGGATATAAAGAAAATAACGGGAAACAAACGTAACCGCTGATTTATTTTCTGTATTTAAGTATACATTTATTTTTTGAGGATGTGAGAATATAATTATGGTTAAATTTTCGGAAACCTATAAGAGAGTGGTTTTAATTCAGCTCGGGCTGTGTCTTATTGCCTTTGTTATAGGAGGGGTCTTTATACCCTTTGACGGAAGCTTTTCTTTGGCGCCCTCATTTTTCTCCTATGCTTTGGGAATAGGTTTAGGCTTTCTTTTCAGCTGCCTTAAGCTTTATATGCTTGAAAAAAGCCTTGAAAAGAGCGTAGATATGGAAAAAAAGGATGCTTCAAGCTATGCAAGGCTTATGTATATGGCAAGATACTTTATTACCCTTGTTGTTTTGGGGGCTGCGGCCTTTATAAAGGAGGTAAGCCTTTTGGGTATGTTTTTAAGCATTATACTTTTGCAGCCTGCGGCGATTATTGCCGGAATAAGAGAAAAACGGCTTAAGGAAGAAGCTTAAATTTTTTGATATTTACGGCGGCTCAGACTGCCGTTTATATATAACCTTATCATTTTATAAGAAGGGAGGGAAACAATATGGATTTTGGCAGTCAATATATTGAATTGCAGCTTGGCTCCTTTACCTTAAGACTCAGCGAAACAATTATAACAACCTGGATTATTATGGCGGCGCTCATAATATTTGCGGTTATTGTAAGAAGCAAGCTTAAGAAGTTTGAAGAAGTACCAAAGAGCGGCTTTCAGAACGTTGTGGAAGCTATGGTTGAGGTTATGGACAGCTTTGTTGCAGGCAATATGGGAGATAAATACAGATATTTCGGAAACTGGTTTTTCGGCGTGTTTGCCTTTATTCTCTTTTCAAATTTAAGCGGACTTTTGGGCTTCCGCGCGCCTACTGCCGATTTGGGAACAACTGCGGCTTTGGCTCTGACTACCTTTGTTCTTATACACTTTATGGGTATAGTAACGGGAAAATTAGGGTATTTTAAGTCATATTTTGAACCTGTTCCGTTTTTGGTACCCCTTAACATCATAAGCGAAATTGCTACGCCCGTTTCGCTTTCTTTCCGTCTTTTCGGCAATTTGCTGGGCGGAACGATTATTATGGGTCTTGTTTATACGATTCCCATGTATATAAGGCTTTGGGTTCCGGCTTTTCTTCACATCTACTTTGACGTGTTTGCGGGCTGTCTGCAAACCTTCATATTTGTAATGCTTTCTATGGCATTTATAGGTGACAAGATTGCGGATACCGATTAATTAACCGAGAAACTTTAAAAAATTAAATTTAAAAAACTTTAAGGAGGCAATTTATTATGGATTTTGCTGATGTAATTAACACTTATGACATTACCGCCGAATCTCTTATGAACGCAAGGGCTTTGGTTCTTATGGGCTCCGCTATAGGCGCAGGCTGCGCTATGATAGCAGGTATAGGCCCCGGTATCGGTCAGGGCTATGCTGCGGGAAAGGGTGCCGAGGCCGTCGGCCGTCAGCCCGAAGCAAGAGGCACCATTATGTCAACTATGCTCTTAGGTGCGGCTGTTGCGGAAACGACGGGTATTTACGGCCTTGTTGTGGCTATTATTCTGCTCTTTGCCAATCCCCTTGTTAACCTTGTTGTTCCCAAGGGCTGATAACTCCTTTCGCAAAGGAATTTAATTTAAACCGAAAGGAGGTTTTAAGCCTTGAACAGTGTTTTTCTATCGGTGGGAAGCTATATTCTTACGCTTGACAGCAATCTGCTTGTTGACATAGGTATTCAGCTTATAAACACCTGTATCCTCTGTTTTGTTTTAAGCAAGCTTCTCTATAAGCCCGTTCTCAACTTCCTGAAAAACAGAAAAGCCAAAATATCGGGAGAGCTTGACGACGCAAAGGCGAAGCTCGAAGAGGCTGATGCACTTTTGGCGGAATACAATAAAAAGCTTGCTGAATTTCAGAACGAAAGAGCTGCTCTTTTAGACGAAGCAAACAAGGAAGCAAACGTCAACAGACAGCTTATTATTGACGCCGCAAAGCAGGAGGCTTCCGAAATTAAGGCCAGAGCCCTGCTCCAGATTGAAAGAGAGCAGGAAAAGGCAAGAGACAGGGTAAGGCTTGAGATTATACGGGTAGGCTCTCTTATTGCCGACAGGTTTGTAGCCGAAAGCCTGACTGAGGACAGGCAGGAGCAGCTTATAAACGATGTTATTAAGGATTTAGGTGATGTTAAATGGCAAAGTTAGCTTCACGTTATGCCCTTGCTCTTTTTCAGCTTGCTAAGGAGAAAAATTCTCTCGACTCATTTTATGGCCAGGTAAAGGCTATGAAAGAGATTATGTGCAGTGATGAGGAAATTCGAGAGTTTATAAACAATCCCAAGCTTTCATCAGAGGATAAATTCAAGCTTTTTGAGGGAGTTTTCAAAGGAAAGGCTGAGCCTGAGCTTTTGGGCTTTCTTTCCGTAATATTTAACAAAAACAGAGAAAAGGAGCTTGACTTAATTTTTCGGGCTTTCCTTGAAGAGGTTTTGGAGGAAAAGGGAATTGCAAACGCCTATGTCGAATCGGCGGTTCCCCTTAAGGCCTCTCAGCTTGAGGAAATTAAGACAAAGCTTTCAAGAAATTTGAACAAGCAGATTATTATCGAGACAAAGGTTTCGCCGGAGCTTATAGGGGGAGTTAAAATTACCGCCTGCGGCTACGTAATAGACGGAACCGTCAGAAAGGGTCTTAACGAGCTTAAGAGCCGGCTGCTTGAGAACAGATTTGCATAAAGGAGTGTAACCCACTATGAATCTTAGACCGGAAGAAATCAGCTCCGTTATAAAGGAGCAAATTAAGAGCTATGAAAATAAGCTCAGCGTGTCTGAAGCAGGGACGGTTATACAGGTAGGCGACGGTATCGCCAGAGTTTATGGGCTTAAAAATGCTATGGCAGGAGAGCTTTTGGAGTTCACCGGCGGCGTTTACGGCATAGCCCAGAACCTTGAAGAGGATAATATCGGCTGTGTGCTTTTAGGCTCCGATGAGGGAATTAAGGAGGGCGACCCCGTTAAGCTTACGGGCAGAGTTGCTTCCGTTCCCGTGGGGGAGGCTATGATAGGCAGGGTTGTAAATGCCATAGGTCAGCCTATTGACAAAAAGGGGCCTATTTTGACGGAAAAGACAAGGCCTATTGAGAGAGTAGCCCCCGGTGTTATCACAAGAAAATCCGTAGACGTACCCCTGCAAACCGGTATTAAGTCAATAGACGCTATGGTTCCCATAGGAAGGGGCCAGAGAGAGCTTATTATCGGCGACAGACAGACGGGAAAAACGGCTATCTGTATAGACACGATTATTAACCAAAAAGGAAAGGACTGTATCTGTGTATACGTGGCAATAGGCCAAAAGGCCTCTACCGTGGCGAGAATTGTTAAAACTCTCCGTGACACGGGAGCCATTGACTATACTCTTGTGGTTGTTGCTACGGCTTCGGATACGGCGCCTTTACAGTATATCGCACCCTACGCCGGAGTAACAATGGCGGAGGAATTTATGGAAAACGGAAAAGACGTTTTAATAATTTACGACGACCTTTCAAAGCACGCAGTAGCCTACAGGGCAATGTCACTTTTGCTTAAGCGTCCTCCGGGACGTGAGGCCTACCCCGGCGATG
This sequence comes from Clostridiales bacterium, assembly GCA_021201395.1. Lineage (GTDB taxonomy): Bacteria > Bacillota > Clostridia > Lachnospirales > CAG-274 > JAJQCI01. The sequence goes on from JAJQFB010000113.1 coordinate 4,198, forward strand.
TTTTCTATCTCCATTCAAGACTTCTTGAACGCTCCGCAAGACTTAACGAGGACTACGGCGGCGGCTCCATTACAGCCTTGCCCATTATCGAAACACAAGCAGGCGACGTTTCGGCCTATATCCCCACAAACGTAATTTCAATTACAGACGGTCAGATATATCTTGAAACAGAGCTTTTTAACTCAGGCTTCCGTCCGGCTATAAACGCGGGCCTTTCCGTTTCGAGAGTAGGCGGCTCGGCTCAGATTAAGGCTATGAAGAAAATAGCAGGGCCTATACGTATAGAGCTTGCCCAGTACAGAGAGCTTGAAAGCTTCTCTCAGTTCGGCTCCGACCTTGACAAGGATACCCTTGACAGACTTAACCACGGAAAGAGAGTTATGGAAATCCTTAAACAGCCCCAATATAAGACTATGGAGGTTGAACAGGAGGTAGTAATTCTCTATACCGTTACAAATAAATATCTTGACGATGTTCCCCTTGAGAGGATTGCGGAATTTGAAGAAAAATTCCTTGAGTATATGGAAACACAGCACAATGACGTACTCTTAAGCATTAAGAACGACAAGGTTCTTTCTCCCGAAAAAGAGGAAAGCTTAAAGAACGCAATCGAAACATTCAAGAAGTATTTTTAACGGGAGGGTGATATTATGGCTTCAATGCGTGATATAAAACGCAGAATAAAAAGCGTCAACAGCACCCGACAAATTACAAAGGCTATGAATCTTGTAGCCAGCTCAAAGCTTAACAGAGCAAAGGCGAGGCTTGAGGAAACAAAACCTTTCGCCGAGGAAACGAGAAAGGTTATTGCTGAAATAGGAGCGGCGGCAGGGGGGCTTAACAATCCTCTCTTTGCTGAGAAGCCTAAGGGTAACAAGGCTCTTGTTATCGTCATTACGGGAGACAAGGGACTTTGCGGCGGCTATAACAGCAATGTCTGTAAGGAGGCTCAGGCTCTCTGTGAAAGCAAGGAGGCCAAGGTTATCACCGTAGGCTCAAAGGGCAGAGATTACTTCAAACGCAGGACAATACCCATAGACAGAAGCGTTGTAGGCATATCGGAGCATTTTGAATACGGCGACGCCGTTGTTTTGGGAGAGCATGCCTTAAAGCTTTACAGAGAACGTGATATAGATGCGGTTTACCTTGTAAGCACAAAATATATATCCTCCATAAGCTCAACCCCCAAAGCGGTCAGGCTTCTTCCCGTAAACCCAAAGGAATTTGAGGGAAAAGGGGCTTCCGGCAGCTTAGTATTGTATGAGCCTTCGGAGGGGGCCGTTCTTGAATATATTGTTCCCAAATATGTGGATACTCTTATATACGGTGCCCTTGTGGAAAGCTCCGTCTGTGAACTCGGAGCCAGAATGACCGCTATGGACGCCGCAACGGACAACGCCGAGGAAATGCTTGACAGCTTAAATCTCCTCTATAACAGAGTCCGTCAGGGAGCAATTACAAACGAAATAACCGAAATCGTAAGCGGAAGCAACGCTTTGAGTCAATAGGGGAGGCTTTTATAAGAATCCCGAAAAATTTAAGATTTTTTAAGAATTTGAGAAGGAGTGAAAACATTGGCTGAAAAGAATATCGGCAAGGTAGTTCAGATTATCGGTGCCGTACTCGACATAAAATTTCAGGCGGGATGTTTGCCGGCTCTTAACAACGCTATAGAAATCGATAATAACGGCACTAAAATTGTGGCCGAGGTGGCTCAGCACTTAGGCGACGACATTGTAAAGTGTATCGCTATGAGTTCTACAGACGGCCTTGTAAGAGGTGTAGACGCTGTTGACACGGGTAAGCCCATAACGGTTCCCGTAGGCCCCGAAACATTAGGCAGAATGTTTAACGTTATAGGCGAACCTATAGACAACAAGCCGGCTCCGAAAACGGCTGAGAGATGGTCAATTCACAGAGAGGCCCCTGCCTTTTCCGAGCAGACCACCACAGCCGAGCTTTTGGAAACGGGAATTAAATCGATAGATCTTCTCTGCCCCTATTCAAAGGGCGGCAAAATAGGTCTTTTCGGCGGCGCCGGAGTAGGCAAAACCGTACTTATTATGGAGCTTATAAGAAACATCGCAACGGAACACGGCGGCTACTCCGTTTTCTCAGGCGTAGGGGAGCGTACAAGAGAGGGAAACGACCTTTACCACGAAATGACGGATTCCGGGGTTATAAACAAGACAAGTCTGGTTTTCGGTCAGATGAACGAGCCTCCCGGGGCAAGAATGAGAATAGGCCTTACGGGTCTTACTCTTGCGGAATATTTCCGTGACAAGGAGCATAAGGACGTGCTTCTGTTTATAGACAACATTTTCCGTTTTACACAGGCAGGCTCCGAGGTGTCGGCTCTTTTGGGACGTATGCCCTCGGCGGTAGGCTATCAGCCCACCCTGGCTACGGAAATGGGTGCCTTACAGGAGAGAATTACATCTACACGTTCCGGTTCAATTACCTCCGTTCAGGCGGTTTACGTTCCTGCGGACGACTTAACCGACCCGGCTCCGGCTACAACCTTTGCCCATTTGGACGCAACAACCGTTCTTTCCCGTTCCATAGCGGAATTAGGTATTTACCCGGCTGTAGACCCTCTTGAATCCACTTCAAGAATACTCGACCCCCTTGTAATAGGGGAGGAACACTATAACACGGCCAGAGCGGTTCAGGCTATTCTCCAGAGATATAAAGAGCTTCAGGACATTATCTCGATTTTGGGTATGGACGAGCTTTCGGAGGACGACAAGCTGACCGTAAACAGAGCAAGAAAGATTCAGAGATTCCTGTCTCAGCCTTTCTTCGTAGCCAAGGAGTTTACGGGTATGGACGGAAAGTATGTTCCCATTAAGGAAACAATAAGAGGCTTTAAGGAGATTTTGGCAGGCAAGCACGATGAAATTCCCGAATCTATGTTCTTAAGCGCAGGCACAATAGACGAGGTAGTGGAGCGTTTTAAAAATAAAAATTAAACAGGGGTGATATTATGGCAAATAAGCTTCATTTGCGGGTTGTTACCCCACACGGACAATTTTATGACGGCGACTGCGATATGGCTATTATGAAAACCGTAGACGGCGACACGGGCATACTCTACGGCCATCAGCCCCTGACAACGGTTCTCGACGTAGGGAAGCTGCGCATAATAGACGAGGGCGAAGAAAAGGACTCTACCCTTATGGGGGGCTTTGCGAAAGTCAGCCCCGAGGGTCTAACCATAATCTCAGACGCTGCGGAGTGGCCCGGCGACATAGACATTGCCCGTGCCAAAGAAAGCAGGGAGAGAGCCAACGCCCGTCTCCACGGCGAAAGCAAGGACACTTCAGGCCTAGACATAAGCAGAGCCGAAGCGGCGCTAAAGAGAGCCACCCTGAGAATCGATATGGCCGGTGCAAAAAAATTAAAGAAATAAATTATAAAAAAGATTTCTCAATTTGTGCGGCAGCCCTTTAAAAATTTTTTAACAAATAAAATAAGAGAACGTCCCGTCTGCTGCACACCATTCGGGACGTTTTTAAATCAAAAACACTTTTTAGCTGATTACCGGAAAAAACAGTCGAAAATGCTGTTGAAATATGATATTATATGAAAACGATGATTAATTCGCCGAAGCAGATTTGCTGCGGATTTTTCCGAGTGTGAGGAAGGCGTTTGAGGGCACAGCCGAAGCCTACGCCCCAAGCGACTGACGCAGCAATCGGAAAAAGCAGCGTGAAAACTGCGAAGAGTTAATTAATCAGTATTTCCTTAAGCTTAAAAGTAAAAAAAGAGAACGGCCCGCCTACTACACACCATTCGGGACGTTCTCTAAATCAAAAAAACCAAAATGTTATATGGAGAGGAAAAAACAACCCCTTATAACCTAATTAAGTTTTGCCGCCGCTTCGGCCTTTCCTTTTTGGGGAAAGGCTTTTGCTTTTGCGGCATTTTCGATAAAATATATTAATATGAAATTGTTTTGAAACTTGTACTTGACTGATAAGCCGAAGTATCAACGATTAATGCACTTGCTGTGATTAAATTTTCTGTTGTAAAGGAGACAATTTCCATTACGGGTTTTGTATATTCTTTTTTCATAGTTAAATTCCCTCCTTAATTATTCTGCTTCGTTGTATGTAAGTACATAAGATGAAGCTTCATATATATCGTCTGCTTCAATTTTATAACCTACAACATACTTAGTGCTGATTCCGAGAGCGTCTACTGAATAACTTTCATCTATAGCTGTTGTATCGTAAGAATTTGAAGTGTCATTGTCATCATAGAATGCTCATTCAATAATTACACCTTCGTATATTGTACTATCGGTTGTATCTTCTTCATATGTTGTGCCGTTTACACTTACATAACCAATGTCATTTAGTTAACATAACAAGATGAATAGCAAATTCTTCCATTTAGT
>JAJQFB010000089.1 GCA_021201395.1 Clostridiales bacterium
ATTTGTAATGTGGATTTTTAATGATTTTCCTTATACTACTTAATTTCAAACTTACTGACCTCCTGTCAGGGCTTTTATAACCTCGTTTAAATTTTCGACCATTTCGCTCAAAACGGAAACTGCCTGTTGGTAATTCATTCTTGTAGGGCCTATAATACCTATAAAGCCTACGTTTCCGCTTCCCAGTGTGTAGTTTGTTTTTATGACCGACAAATCCTTAAGCTGTTTAAGGTTGTTTTCACCGCCTATAATAACCTGAACCCCTGTTCCGCTTCCCGGATTATAATTTAATATCTCCGCAAGTATTTCCTTTTGCTCCAAAATGCTGAAAAGGTTTTTTGCCTTTGCTATGTCGGAAAATTCGGGATAGTTTAAAATATTGTTTACACCGCTTGTATATATTTCGGAGCTTTTGCTGCTTTCGGTAAACATAGCTTTAAAAACCTCCGCCAAAAGTTCCCTGTAGGGCTTAAACTCCTTTAAAATATCGCTTACGGCCTCTCTGTCAACCTCAGTGCCATAGGTTTCTATATATTTGTTGACCCCGGAGGTGATTCTGTGAAGAACGTCAAAATCGGGGATTGTCTCCGCCCTTAAAATGGTGTTGTCAACCCTGTTGCTTTTGGCAACTCTTACCAAAACAAGGCTGTGACTGTCAACGGGAACGAGGGATATATGTTTAAGGGTGTCGTTGTCGGCTTTGGCCTCCGTTACTACAGTGGCATAATTTGTCATTCTGGCCAGTGCCTTTGCTGTCTGTCCCATAAGGTAGTCAATGTGACTTATGTTGGCTGTTATAAGCTCCCTTAAAAACAGACTCTCCTCCGCCGACAGAGCACTCCTCCTCATAAGCCTGTCGACGTAAAGCCTGTAGCCCTTGTCTGAGGGGACTCTTCCTGCCGAGGTGTGGGGCTGGCAAATAAGCCCCATTTCCTCCAAATCGCTCATTTCGTTTCTTATAGTGGCGGAGGATATACCCAAAGGGTATCTCTTGGAAATGGTTCTTGAGCCTACGGGGTCCCCTGTTTTAATATAGTCTGTAATAATAGCCTCAAGAATCTTTATTTTTCTTCCGCTTAAATCCATAAAATCACTTCCTCATACTGCTCCTCAATCTTTCTTGTCAGCACTCCCTTTTGCTGAGTGCTACTCACTGTTATAAAAATATCACTTGTTTAATAAATTGTCAAGTGATTTTTTACATTTTTTGAGTTAAAGTAAAATTAATCCGGCAGAAATTCGGCAAATATTGTGTTTGAAACGTCAATCCCCTCTTTCGTAAGCCAAAGTCTGTTTTCGTCAAAACTCAGCAGACCGTATTTTTTATACTTTTCGATAACGCCGCCGAAGATTGAGAAAATGTCTTTTTTAAAAAGCTCTTTAAATTCCCGAAAGCTTATGCCCTCTTTAAGCCTTAAGCCCAAAAACATAAACTCCCCTATAATGTCCTTTTCAGTCAAGGCTTCGCGGTAGTTTTCTTTGGTTCCCTTAAGATATTCCTCAAAGCTGTCTGTGTTTGAAAACCTGATATTGTTATAAAAAGAGTGAGCCGAAAGGCCGAAGCCCAAATAGTTATATCTCTTCCAATAGCCCAAATTGTGGCGGCACTCATACCCCGGCTTTGCAAAATTTGAAAATTCATATCTGCCGTAGCCTGCGGCTTCGAGAATTTCATTTGTCTTTCTATACATAATACGGTCTAAATCTTCATTTGTCTGATAATTTTTATATTTTTTATAAAATAATGTGTTTTCTTCTATTATAAGAGAGTAGGCTGAAATATGCTCCGGGTTTAATTCTAATGCCCTGTAAAGGCTTTCCTCATAGCTTTCAAGACTTTGACCGGGAAAGGAAAACATTAAGTCTAAATTTACGTTTTTAAAGCCTTCTTCCCTTATCATATTATATGCCGTCAAAGCCTGATAACTGTTATGGATTCTTCCCAAAGTCTTAAGCTCACTGTCATTAAAGGACTGCACCCCCATGCTTATGCGGTTTACCCCTGCCCTTTTATAGGCCTTAAGACCCTCTCGGCTTATACTTTCGGGGTTGGCCTCTGTTGTTATTTCACAGTCCGCTTTAAAGGGAAAAGCCCCATTTACGGCTGTCAAAATTTCTTCAATATAATAAGGGGGAATAAGAGAGGGGGTTCCGCCGCCTATAAAAACAGTGTCGGCGGCTTCTCCTCTGTAGGGGCTTTCCTTTATCTCTCTTATAAGCTCATTTGCATATTCCTCTGTCTGCCTTTCCATCGGAGGAAAGGAGTTAAAATCGCAATATCCGCACTTCGCCCTGCAAAAGGGTATGTGTATATAAATTCCGAGCACAGCCTCCACCCCGACAAATCGTATTCAAAGTCAAAAATTATTTGACAGATAAACAAATTTCCGTTATAATCTATTAATGTAAGCACCTTTAGCTCACCGGATAGAGCGTTCGGCTCCGGACCGAAAGGCAGTGGGTTCAATTCCCATAAGGTGCATTCTATCATTCTATAAGGAAGAACCGGTAAAGGCTCTTCCTTATTTTTTTATATTTTTACGCTCCGAAGATCCTCCGGTGTGGTTATTTTTATGTTTGAATAGGAACCCTCCGTCATTTTTACTCTGACTCCCATATACTCCGCCGCCATAGCGTCGTCGGTAACGCTTATGCCCTTTTCCCTAATCTGTTTATAGGCCTCTTTTATAAGAGCCGTTTCAAAGGCCTGAGGAGTTTGGGCATTCCAAAGCAAAGCCCTTTGGGGCGTATCGGTTACAAAGCCCTCGGGAGTGCAGATTTTAATTGTGTCCTTTGTTCTTACCCCCATAACACAGGCTTTATAAAGCTTTACTTCCTTAATTATCTTAAGTATATCTTTATTTTCTGTAAAGGGGCGGACTCCGTCCTGTATAAGAACATAGTCTGTATCGGGAGAGAGAGCCTGTAAGCCGTTGTATACGGAATCCTGACGCGCTGCTCCTCCGGGAACGACGGCCTTAAGCTTTTTTATATTCTTTAAAATATCTTCCGTAAGACTTATATTGTCTTTCCCCGTTACAACAACAATTTCGCTTATACCCGAACACCTCTCAAACTTTTCCGCCGTGTGAAGCAAAATGGGCTTGTCGTTTAAGAGTATAAACTGTTTGGGTATATCGGCCCCCATTCTTTTTCCCGTTCCTGCCGCAACTATAACGGCTCCCGTTTTTGACATACTTTCTCCTTTATAATATATAATATTTACGATAATGACAACATTCTGTCAAGAGCCTTTACGGCCTGAGCCGCAGTTTCTTTATCTACTGTTACCTGTTTTGAAAAATTACCGGCTTTTATATCCTCAAGAGTTTCAAAAAGATTCTCCGCCGTAATTTTGTTCATATTTCGGCAGATGCTCTTTGAATCGAGAATTTTTATATCCTTGTCGGGGTTGTTCTTAATAAGTCTGTCCACAAGGTTTTTCTCCGTTCCCACAATAAATTTGCTTCCGGCAGGTGCATTTTTAACCCGGTTTATAAGATATTCCGTAGAGCCCTTTCCGTCAGCCCTTTCGGCAATATCATAGCGGCATTCGGGGTGGAGAATTATTTCGTAGTCGGGATAGGTGCGCCTTGCAAGATCAAAGGTTTCGTCCATTATAAAGTGGTGAACATGGCAGTAGCCGCCCCAAAGAACGATTTTAACATCCTCTTTCTTACAACTGTAGCAAAGCTTGCCCCTTATTTGGTCGTAAAGTGCCATTTCCTCAAGCTTTACCCCTAAGTCATAGGCCGTGTTCCTGCCCAAATTTTGATCCGGCAGGAAAAGAACGATTTTATTCTCCCCAAGACCCCATTTGAGTATTCTGTCTGCGTTTCCCGAGGTAACAACCGTTCCGCCGTATTTTCCGCAGAAAGCCTTGACCTCCGCCTTTGAATTTACGTATGTAATAGGCAGGATTTTGTTTTCGCCGAACTCCTCGGAAAGCAAGGTCATACATTTTTCCGCCGAGGCTCTGTCCGCCATATCCGCCATAGGGCAGCCTGCGTCGGCCTCCGGCAGTAAAACCCTCTGAGAATCCTCCGTTAAAATATCCGCCGTTTCCGCCATAAAATGAACTCCGCAGAAAACAATGTATTTGGCCCTTTTGTTGAGCTTCGCCGTTTGGGCAAGCTTAAGAGAATCCCCCACGGCGTCCGCCAAAGCCACAATATCGTCTGTTTGGTAGTGATGGGCAAGTATAAAAAGCTCCTCACCCATTTCTTCTTTAATTTTTTTAATTTCGTTTATCATATGTATAGTTCCTCTTTTAAAGTATGTTTATAATATATCTGTAGCTTGAATAAATAGTACCACAGAACCCTCTAAATGTCAAGAAGAGTGTACTTTGACCGAAAATTTAATGTTTTAAAAAATATATATTTGACTTTTTGTTTGTAACGGTATAAAATATAAGTAGAGGTATGATTGAAATAGCATAAACAACGGAAACAACGAAAGGGAGTTTAAATGGAGCTTTATAACGAAATAGCAAAGGCTATAGAAGACGATCCGGCTTTGAAGAAGTATGACGAACACGTTAAGCGGCTGCTTGGTATAAAAATTTTTTTGGCACATATTTTAATAGGGTGCATAGATGAATTTAAAGAGCTTGACCCTTACGAGGTTGCCGAAAAATACATTGAGGGAGACCCTCAGATTTCAAAGGTTCCGGTCAACAGAAACGAGGCCTATATGCAGACCATAACGGGTATGAATACCGAGGACAGCTCTATCGATGAAAAAACAGTTGTGTATGACATATTGTTTTATGCCTATTTGCCAATATCCGGCGAAACAGTAAAATTTATTATAAATGTTGAGGCACAGCTTAAATTTAATCCGGGCTATTCACTGTTAAAGAGGGCGGTTTACTACTGCTCGAGGATGATTTCTGCCCAGTATACAAAGGAATTTGACGAAAAAACTACAACGATATAAAAAGGTGTTTTCAATTTGGATATGTTCGCAGCCGGCTGCCGACAAACGCAACACCATAACGAGATTTTCACTGACCGAAGAGAATGTTGTCGGAGAGGCAGAGTATAAGCTTAAGGAATATGACCTGCTTGAAATAGTTATGGTTTGTCTCGGCGGCAAAGAGGGCGATGAAAACTATACGGGTCTGATAAGGCTTCTTGACAAGCTGACAAGCCCTGACTGCAAATCGGAAGAATTAAGGGAACTATTACAAAATGAGTACAATATAAAACTGACAACCGAAATAAACAGGGAGGTGTTGGATATGTGTAATATAAGCTACGGAATATACGAATGGGGCGTCCTCGACGGCGAAGCAAGAGGCGAAGCAAGAGGTGAAACAAGAGGCAGAGAGAATACCCTTGTTGAAAACATTAGGGGATTAATGAAAAACTTGGGGTTATCGTTTGATGAGGCTTTAAAAGCTTTAGGTTTGCCGGAGAAGGATTACAGCAAGTACAAGAAATTGGTTTTAGGATAAGGGATTAGATTTTAGGAATAGACAACTATTTACTACAATAGCCAAAATAAAATCAGTCTTTTGAGGGATAAACTCGGAGGGCTGTTTTTATTTCCGGGATATAGCAAAACCGCTGAGGATCTTAATACCACTATTCAACATAGTTGCGACACGATATTTAGCTGTCATATTTTCCCAATTCCATTGTTTTCTTTCTCTTGACAACATCCTTAAAATGTAATAAAATAAAGATGTAAGGGATAGAAAACCGTTTGGAAAGGTATTTTTATGGAAGCATTAAACGAAGCGGGAAAAGCCGCATATTATGATGAGGAACACAGAAAATGTGACGAACAGCTTAAGAAAACACTGGCAATTAAAATTTTTCTGGCGACAATTTTGAAGATGTGCCTTGAGGAATTTAAGAATTTCGATAAATACGAAATCGCTGACAAGTTTATTGAGGGCGAGCCTATAATTTCCTTCGAAGCCGTCAATCAAGACGAACAGGAAATACTTGAGGGTATGGACAGAGAGGACATTTCCGAAAAAGAGGGTTTAGTCAGGTATGACATTTTGTTTTATGCCTATGTTCCGTCGCAAGGGGGAACGGTTAAGTTTATAATAAATATCGAAGCCCAGCAGGACGCAAGCCCGGGTTATCCCCTTTTAAAGCGTGCTTTATACTACTGTTCAAGGCTTATTTCCGCCCAGTATAACCGTGAGTTCAAAAACTCTCAGTACGGAAAGCTTAAAAAGGTGTTTTCAATTTGGATATGCTTTGAGGCACCCAAAGACAACCAAAACACCGTCACAAGATTTTCCGTAACCCCGGATAACCTAATAGGCGAGGCAAAATACAGGCATACGGATTATGACCTTTTAGAGGTAGTAATGATTTGCCTCGGAAACCCCGACGACGAAAACCACAAAGACGTCATAAAATTCATAGACACCATAACAACCGGAGAATTAACCCTGGAAAACAGACTTAGGACACTGAAAAACGTATATGGCATTGAGATAACCAAACAAATAAAAGACGAGGTGACTACTATGTGCAACGTTAGCTATGGAATTGAAAGAAGAGCGATGAATAAAGGTATAGCCGAAGGCGAAGCAAGAGGAGAAGCAAGAGGAGAAGCAAGAGGTATTGAAATAGCTATTGTAAATTCAGTCAGAAAACTAATGAAGAATTTTAATATATCTTTTGAGCAAGCATTAAAGGGATTAGAGATCCCCGAAAGCGAATATCCGAAGTATCGCAAGCTTATAGCTGAGTAACGGCAATTTTCAGCCCCTGAATTTCAATTTGGGGACTGTTAAATAAGCTATATAGGAATAGACAATTATTTACAACAATAGCCAAAATAAAAACAGTCTTTTCAAGGAGTAAGCTCGGAGGACTGTTTTATTTTGGGGCTGAAACGGGAAAACTCATACTCTTTGAGGATTCAAAGATGAGCCTTTTTCTATGCCATATGATTTTGATTTTTGTTTCATTTTAAATATATCTATATTTTTGTAATATGCAATTTCTCTAAGATTTTTTATTTTTTCTTCGTCAAGCATTTTCATACCCAAATAAATAACGGCGGGTCTGCACGCTTTTAAAATATATTTTTTTGAGCACATCTTCTCTCTAAAATTAAATGTTGCAAATATCATTTCCGAAGATTCTACTATATCGTCATAATATCTGCTGGGTTGATAGGTTGCTATTTCATCTTTATTTAATCTATATATAGCTCTGCATTCATCTTCATGTCTCCATAATTCGGATTTTACAGATAATGACTTTTTGAGTTCATCAAAATTATATTGATCATTCTTTACAATATTTTTTGTATCAACAAAATATACTCTTTTATTATATTGAACATCAAACATCTCGGAATTTGTTATTTTTTCAATATCCTTTTTCCTATATCCAACACAAAACCCCTTATGTGAATTTGCATAATATGACCATAGCAAACAATTATCATATTCATTTGAAGCACAAAAAACTCTGCAGGCAAAAGATTCATAGTTCTTATCCCATTCCGAAAACATATTTCCAACATTTTCCAACGCCTCTCTTTCTGCTTCTTTTTGCTCTTCGGATTTATTAACATCATCATGTTCAATAAGTTCATCGTGGGATATATCGTGGGACATATATGCCCCGTAGCCCTCTAATGGATCATTTAACATTCCTAACGAACTAAAAGAAATATATTCGTTTTTAAGATTATCAAAAGCATATTTGCTTTCATCTGAATAATATTTATATACCAATTCATCATTTTCTTTATTCATTTTTTCTCCTTTCTTTGACTAAAAGCCATCGGCTGCAAAATGCAAACCGATGGCTTTTGTGGTTAAATTAATAGTCGATAGTCGTAAATTTTGTCTGATAGCCGTCATTGGCTTCAATGACAGTTAAACCGCTTGCTGTTATTATGTTTTCTGTTGTAAAGGAGACAATTTCCATTACGGGTTTTGTATATTCTTTTTTCATTGTATAATTCCCTCCTTAAAATTATTCAAAGCTAATGTCAAGAGTGCTTGAATCGCCGCCAGTTGCTCCGTTTACGATAAAAGCTATAACATAATCCGAACCGCCGGTTCCCTGAAGCTGGCCAGCAAGTTCACTAACAGAATGTTCTACTCCGTTGATTTCTACACCCTCGTATACCGTATCGCCGGTTACAGCATTGCCGTTTGTGTCAGTTACAGCATCGCCGTTAGCATCTACAATAGTATATGAATCATAAGCTTTTGCTTTTTCGTCTGATACTCCGAAGTAAACATAAACTGTGTCGCTTTCTACTGCGGTAACCGTTATTTCAAGTGTTGCAATGTAAAGCCTGCCGTTTCTTGTGATGGAATAGTTGCCTGTTTCAAGAGCGGTAAGGTCGGTTACGGTTACGTTTGAATCCGTATTTGTAACTGTAGCTGCACCGCCGCTTGTGCCGGTTGTAATTGATACACTTGCTGTGCAATTATTACCAACGGCAAATGTTAAGCCTGTTATTGCATCGGCAAATTTCACTTCCGGATTTTCTGAGGATACTGTGCTTGATTCAACCTGTAAATAATTACTTACAGTGCTTAAATCAATGTCATTTAGTTAACATAACAAGATGAATAGCAAATTCTTCCATTTAGC
>JAJQFB010000109.1 GCA_021201395.1 Clostridiales bacterium
TTGGTTACACCCTTAATTGAAAAATTGCCCCTTAAATTAAATAAATGACATTGACTGGGAAACTATAATATTTATATTGGGTATGATGATTATGGTTGAGGGTATGGGTCAGTCAGGCTTCTTCAGATGGCTCTGTATAAGGCTTTCAAAGGCTGTTCATTACAAGGTTGTTCCTATTTTTATAGTTTTTATGGTTGTATCGGCTTTATTGGCTATGTTTATAGACAGTATAACGGTTATTTTGTTTTTGGCGGCAGCTACGGTAGAGCTTTCGAGAATGCTTAAGTTTAATCCCGTGCCTATGATACTGTCGGGCATATTCTGTGCTGACTTGGGCGGCTCCGCTACCATGTGCGGCGATCCGCCGAATATAATTATAGGTACATCTTTGGGCTATACCTTTGCGGATTTTATAACGAACACAGGCTTTATCGCCGGTATATCTCTTATTTTTGCGGTTGTTTACTTTTATTTCTGTTTCCGAAAGGACTTACAGCCTGAGGAGGGGGAAACAGTTGACATTAAAGATTTTCCCGACCCCAAAAAGGCTGTAAAAAGCAAAAAACGCTTTTTGTCAAGTACGATTATATTTATATTCGCTATTGTGCTTTTGGCGACCCACGCTCAGACGGGGCTTACGGTGGCTTTGATAGGGGTTATCATAGCCGTTCTTACCCTTGTTACTTCAGTTGGATATATAGGCGAAATTTTTAAAAAGCTGGACTTTAATACTCTATTATTCTTTATAGGGCTTTTTATGGTCGTAGGGGGTCTTGAGCAAGCCGGTATTCTTGAAATTATTGCTGATTTTATAGGAACGGTCAGCGGCGGAAACGCCTATGCTATTGTGGCTATTATAATTTGGGTTTCTGCTGTTGCAAGTGCATTTGTGGACAATATTCCCCTTGCGGCCACAATAATTCCCATAATAAAGAGTCTGTCAGAGGCTAACGGAGTGGGGCTTCCCGTTTTGGCCTGGACCTTGTCTATGGGGACAGACATAGGCGGCAGCGCAACACCCATAGGGGCTTCTGCAAACGTTGTAGGGACGTCTGTGGCGGCTAAGGCCGGCCACCCCATAGGCTGGGGGGAATATTGCAAAAAATTAGCTCCCATAACGGTTATGGTTGTATTAATTTCTATGGTTTGTATTTTTATAAGGTATTTTTAAAAAATCAATATATAAGGAGGAAATTTTATGGCGGATAAGAAACAAATTATTATTTCATTGGGGCGAGAATTCGGAAGCGGCGGTCATGAGATAGCCGACAAATTGGCGGCGGCCTTTAATCTGCCCTTGTATGATCACAATTTATTAAGGGAAATTGCCGATCATAACGCACACAAGAGGTTCGATTTTAAGAGGCTTGAAAAATACGATGAGCTTCCCAAAAAAAAGTTTTTTTCGAGACGGGTTAAGGGTTTCAGCAATTCCAATGAGGAAAATATTGCCCAAATGCAGTTTGACTTTATAAGAGAAAAGGCAGGCAAGGGCGAGTCCTTTATTGTTGTGGGAAGATGTGCCGAAACCGTTCTCAAAGGAAACAAGGCTCTGGTTTCAATCTTCATAAACGCCGATCACGAGGACAAAATTCAGAGAGTTTCCAAAAGACACAATATTTCAAGAGCAGAAGCCGAAACACTTATAAGACGCAGGAACATTAAACGCAAACACTACCACAACTATTATTGCGACAGTAAGTGGGGCGATTCCAGAAATTACGATATTTCCGTAAATTCCACCAGACTGGGTATGGAAAAAACCGTAGAGCTTTTGATTTACTTCATAAACGAACGCTTACATACAAGAGAAAACCAAAAATAATAAAGTATAAAGCTCCCCGTAATTTTTCGGGGAGTTTTTGTGTGCACACGAAAAAGACACTGCTTTTACACAGTGTCTTGCGCTTATTCATACTTCGGTTTTAGTAAGCTTATTTTGACGGTTATAATATATAATCTTCTCTTTATTATTATATAGCTGTACAGAAGTATTGAACAGAGATTATATTTATTATATACTATAACCAAAAGAATGTCAAGAAAAAACGGAAAAATGTGCAAAATTTATAAAGACAATTTATAAAGACATTTTTGACATTCAGTCATTATGACAGGGTAAACTTCAAAATTTGGTAGCTGCCGAAAGTGAATTTTTGAGTGGATATACTTGAATAACCGCAGGGGTTAGCCGAAAATATATCTGTCAAAGCCGTATCGCCGTTTGCCGAATTGAAAAGTATTTCGCCTGTTGTGCCGTTTGAAGCAAGACTTGTATAAATCTGAGTCAGGCTGTCAGCCGAATCTGCATAGAGATTGTTTTTAACATAGTAGCTGTTGTAGTCTAAGCCCTGTGAAAGAGCGAAAGGAACATATTCAAAGCTGTGATCCTGAGTTATGACGGAGTAGGGGAGGTTAAAGTAGAACAGGCCGTAGCCCCTCTCTAAGTCGGAAATACCGTCGTCGAAAGTGCAGTCTACGAAGTAATACTGACCGCCGAGCTGAACATAGTTAAGACTGTGTTCGGTTCCGTTTGCCACACAGCCGATTCTGCCTGTGGGTATGTCTACAAGGCCGCAGAGCAGGTCGAAAGAGTCTGAATAGGCCTGACAGTTGCCGCTGCCTAAGACAAGACCGCCGTAGCAGTTTGTAATATCACTGCTTGAGGAATCGTTTGAGTATGTTATCTTAGCACATACGAAATTGTGTATTGCAAGCTCCTTGTCATAGTCGCTGCCTGACAGGGTTGAAACGAAGCTTTGGGCTGTTTTAAGGGCTTCCTGCTTTTTTGAGTCAAGACTTCCGGTTGTACCGTTATCTATGGCGGCTAAAATTTCGTGTGAATATGTATAGGTGAAATTATAGCCGGTTATTGTCTTGTCCTCGCCGTTTACAGGCACAGTATATATAGTAATTGCCGTAATCTGGTTTGTTTTCATTATTTTGTCAAGGTTGACCGACAAGCTTGAGGGAGCCTTGAAAAATACATAATGATAGTCCTTAGCTATACATTTGCTTAAGCAATTCTCCCATTCATCGGCGGAGCTTATTTCCGTTACGCCTGAAAAATCAAGGGAATTTACGTCTAAGCTTTCAGAGCGAAGGTCATATCTGCTGTCAAAGTCGGCCGAGGCGCTTCCGGAAGAACCGGTTGTTGCCGCGTCGCCTGCCGAGTAGTCCTCTAACGTGTCTGTGGAAGCAAGTTCGTGGTCGGGCGTAAACTGCTCCTCATTATTTTTGCTGAGTTCACTTTTGGTAAAGCTGAACAAAACAACGAAACAAAGTGTTGCTGCTATAAGTTTAAATGCTTTAGATTTCATATACACCACTCATTTTTATTTTATTTTTAATTTCTTTAAACTCGTCGTCCGTCATAGTTATGGTTTTGTAGTTAAAGGCCTTATCCCCCTTATACCGGGGCATAACGTGAATGTGGAAGTGGAAAACGGTTTGACCCGCCGCTTCCTCGTTGTTTTGGAGTATATTTATACCGTCACAGCCGGTTGCCTTTTTAACCTTCAAGGCTGTTTCCTGAGCAACTGCCATTGCTTTGGAGAGAACATCCGGCTTTATTTCATAGATATTTGCGGCGTGTGTCTTCGGAATAACAAGACAGTGGCCGGGGTTTACGGGGTTGATGTCTAAGATCACTCTTACATCGCCGTCCTCGTAAACAGTGTTTGTGGGTATTTCACCCTTTGCCATTTTGCAGAAAAAACAATCGCCCATTTTAATCAGTCCTTTCGTCAATGAAGTACATTGTTATTTATACGGCTTCAAAGAATTGTTTATGCCAAACAAGGAACATATATACTGTCCAAATTTTTCTTGAATAGTCGCCCTTGCCTTTTCTGTGGTCGTCAAGGTAAGCTACAAGCTTATCAGTATTAAAATATTCATTTGCTGCACTGCTTGTGAAGGCTTTTTTTACTCTGTTGTAATATTTATCTTCCTTAAGCCAAATTCTTATGGGAACGGGGAAGCCAAGCTTCTTTTTGGAGGCTACGTCGTCGGGAAGATAATCCTTAGCCGCCATACGGAAAACATATTTTGTGGCCTGTCTGTTTACTCTGTAGTCGGTTTGTATTTTAGAGGCAACCTTGAAAACCTCCTTGTCCAGGAAAGGAACCCTTACCTCAAGGGAGTTAGCCATACTCATTTTGTCGGCCTTAAGCAGAATATCCCCCACAAGCCAAAGATTCAGGTCAATAAACTGCATTTTGGTAACATCGTCGAGGTTTTTTGCTTTTTCATAGTAGGGCTTTGTGATTTCCCTAAAGTCATAGTTTCCCGTGGGATTTTTGAGAATTTCCTCTCTCTCCTCTTTGGAAAACATCTTAGCGTTTCCTATGAATTTTTCTTCAACGGACTGGGAGGCTCTTATAAAGAAGCTCTTGCCCTTGAAGCTTAAGGGTATAAGGCTTACCGCCTTTGCCAGAAGCTTTCTTATTGATTTGGGGAGGAATTTTATAACCGCCAAGTCCATGGGTTCCCTGTAAATGTTGTAGCCGCCGAAAAATTCGTCTGCTCCCTCTCCCGAAAGGGCAACCTTTACATATTGAGAGGCAACATTTGCCACGAAATAAAGGGCAATAGCGGAAGGGTCGGCTAAGGGTTCGTCCATATGATACTGAACCTTTCCTATGGCGTCCCAATATTCCTCTGTTGTTATGGTTTTGTTGTAGTTATCTATACCAACCTTTTCGGAGAGTCTTGTGGCATATCCGATTTCATTGTAGTTGTCATAGTCAAAGCCTACGGTAAAGGTCTTGTTGCCGTTAAATGTAGCTGCAACGTAGGACGAGTCAACTCCGCTTGAGAAGAATGAGCCGACTTCGACGTCGCTTATTTTGTGAGCCTTTATGGAGTCCTGCATAACGTCCTCAACTTTTTTGATGGCGTCTTGCAGCTTTGACTCCTCCGGTTCAAACATAGGATCATAGTAGCGTGTTATTGTAATTTTCTTATTCTTATAGCGGAGATAGTGGCCGGGCTTAAGCTTGTACACTCCCTTAAAAAAGGTTTCGTCCAATACGGAGTATTGGAAAGTTAAGTAGTTTTCAAGGGCAACCGGGTTTACCTCCTTTTTAAAGTCGGGATGAGGCAGGAAGCTCTTTATTTCCGAACCGAAAATAAGGTTTCCGTTGAATACGCCGTAGTAAAAGGGCTTTATTCCGAAAAAATCCCTGGCGGCGAAGATACTGTTGTCACGTTTGTCATAAATAACAAAGGCGAACATTCCCCGAAGGTCGTTAAGCATATTTTCGCCCTTATCCTCGTAGAGATGAACAAGAACCTCGGTGTCGGAGTTGGTTTTGAATTTGTGTCTGCCCTCAAGGGTCATTCTTATTTCCTTGTAGTTGTAGATTTCGCCGTTAAAGACAATGGCTATTGTGCCGTCCTCATTATAGATGGGTTGGTGACCTTCCGACAGGTCGATAATGCTTAGGCGTCTAAAGCCCAGACAAATATCGTTATCCAAATAGGAGCCGCTTGAATCAGGGCCTCTGTGAATAATTTTATTCATCATAGCATTTATGACTTCCTGTTTTCCGTCTATATTTCCGGTAAAGCCGCAAAAACCGCACATAGTGACTGCCTCCTGAGTTTTCCCACATACTTTAAATATTTATATTATATCACATTTTTTGAGGAATTTCAATCGTTAAGTTGTAATAAAATAAAAAAATTGAATATATTTTTATATACAGGCTGTATAAAAGAAAACAGCCGAGTATGTTAATTTTACCGGGAGGATTTAAAAATGGACATATTGGACTTAAGAGTATTAGAGGGGTTTGACATAGTTCCCAAATATATCAGGAAAATGAAATATATGTACATAGTCAGGCGGAAAAAGGGGTTTACATAATAAGAAAAACAGAGGCGTGTGCCGAAAGGATTTTATTTTGCCACACAATCAAAAATATGCTTAAAAGAAAGGGATACAGAAGCTTTGACAGCTTCGAGCCGGCAAAAACGGGAGAGCCTTATTTTGAGTACGGCGGGGTAAACTATATTATGACCCGTCAGGCAAAGGAAGCCCCGAACCCCGACTATACCGACCCGAACCATTTCAGGGAAATTATAAAGGGCTTTTCCGCCTTCCACAAAGCCGCCTCTTTTGGTGAGTTAAGAGAATTTTCGGATTTTTGCGGAAAAAACACAACAGAGAGCTTTAAGGCACAGGAGCTTAGGCTTAAAAAGCTGAAACGGCTTGTATACAGGAAAAAGCGGCTTGACGATATAGACTATATGTTTTTAAAAAATTACGAATATTATTACAGACTGACCAGGGAAGCTTTAGAGGGGCTTTGCGGGCTCGGCTATGACAAAGAAGATGCGGAAGCCTTTCGGCAGGGGACTATGGCCGTAAACAATGCTGACGAGGAAACTATGCTTTTATATCCCGACGGCTTGTATTTTACGGAGCTTTTAAAGCTTACAATAGCTCCCCGTCTTGAGGACTTGCGGCTTATTATAAACAGATATTTAAAGAAATGTTTCAAGCCCGAAATCAGTGTCTGTGAAATTGTAAGGCTTTATTCCGAGAAAAATCCGCTTACGGAAAGACAGCTTAAGCTCTTATATTATCTTCTTTTGTTTCCCGAAAGATATATAAAAACCTATTCGGACTATTATCAAAAAGGTCACGTTTTTACTCCCGTTTATGTAAAGGAGGCTGTCAATAAAATTGTTGCCGAACAGGAAAAAAACTATATTTATATTTCCGAGCTTATAAAGTGATTTTTATGCAGTATTTTTAAAAACCGAATTTATGAAATGCTTAAAAAGTGAAGGGAAAAGAGGTTCCGAGCTGAGGATATACTATTGTTAAAAGAGGTGTTTGCCCGGCGGCAAACGCAAAACCCTCCAAACAGCACAAACCGAGGGAGATGTCAAGGGTCCGGAGGACTTGCGAAGCCCTTGACATCTCTCTCGGTTTGTGCTACTTATGCGGGTGCCGATCGGTAGGGTAGGCGGCACCTCTCAAACCGAAAAATCTGCCGCAAACTGCAATAAAGACGGAGCTGCCGCAAATAGTTTTTTTTACCCGTTTTGCAGCAGCTCCCTTATATTAATCCATTGAAAGCTTTTTTGAAATTATTTTTCTTACAGATTCATCGATTCTTTCCTCGCTTATGGTTCCGGCATTTACGGCATTTAATATACTGTTGTAAGCCTGTTCGAAATTATCCGGCATAAGCAGCATATCAGCTCCGGCGTTTACGGCCATTACAGCTATTTCGTCATAAGAATAATTTTCCGTCAAAGCTTCCATAGAAAGAGAGTCTGTAATAATAATACCCTCATAACCCAAATCTTCCTTTAAGATGTCATTTATAATAACAGAGGATAGTGTGGCCGGTGTGTCATCTCCTACGATATTAGGAAGGGAAAAGTGTCCGACCATTATAAAATCGGCACCGTTCTCAATTCCCGATATAAAGGGCTTTAACTCATTATCCAAAAGCTCCTCATAGGTTTTGTTTGTATAGGCATAGCCGGCGTGAGTATCTCCTGCCGTTGCCCCGTGACCGGGAAAATGCTTATAACAGGACATAATACCGTTGTTCTTAAGGGCATTTGAAAATTGCAAAGCCAATTCGGAAACAACATCGGCGTCGCTTCCGAAACTTCTGTATTTTACAACTTCGTTTTCGCTGTTGGTGAGAACATCGGCCACAGGGGCAAAATCAACGTTAAAGCCGTATTCATTTAAATAGCTTCCTATTGTGTTTCCTGCCCCATAGGCTTTTTCGGAATCGCCTGTGGCTCCTATATCCGACATATTAGGCACATTTGGCAAATTAAGTACATTGCTGCCTCCGAGTCTTGCTACAGTTCCTCCCTCTTCGTCTACCGCTATAAAGAGGGGAACCTTACAGACCTCATCGGCATAGCCCTTGATATTTGAAATCATTGTCTTAAGCTGGTCTTCGCTTTCTATGTTCTGAGCAAAATAGACTATGCCGCCTACGGGGTGGGCTGAAAGGGCATTTTTTGTTGCTTCTCCTGCTGCTGTAACAACTCCTACATTTGTAAGAGCCTCAGGGGTAAGAAAGAACATTTGATTAACCTTTTCCTCAAGGGTCATACTGTTCAATATTTCCTCTGTATCCAGTCTGTTTTCTTCGGCAGCGGCCTCCTCAGGGGAAACAGTTGTCTCTTCATCAGTTTCTTCTTCGGCTGCTTCTGTTACTGTTTCCGTCATTTCCGAAGATGTTTCTTCCATAGTCGTTTCGGAATCGCCGCTTTCAGGAGACGTAAGCATAACCACCCCCGCCAAGCCCGCAACGATTAACAAGGCGGCTGCCAGTACGGCAACAGTTAAGCCTGTTTTAAAGCCTGAACTGTGAGAGCCCTTACAGGGATTTTTTTGAAATGTTTTCCTTTTCTTTTTTTCATATTATCACCTTTTATTCATATTCACAAATCAATGTCATTTATTTAATTTAAGGGGCAATTTTTCAATTAAGGGTGTAACCA
>JAJQFB010000056.1 GCA_021201395.1 Clostridiales bacterium
TCTGTGGCTTAGCACCATTTTTTTAGTTATACTCCTAAACTCAGGTATTATAACAGATAATAAGAAAAATACAATAATTTTTTTGGGGAATAGACCATATTTTCTTTAAAATTTGCGCAATTTTAAGCCGCTGCAGGTGAAAGGAGGGTTTCAAATTTGAAAAATGTTAAGAAAAAAACAAATTTAGATTTTTATTTTTTATATCCGCCCTGATATTAATACATTTTGCCCTTCTTGCGCTTTTTGACAGCCGTGTCTTTCCGGCGGCGGAGGAAGCGGCGGTAAATTATTCCTGTACATATATAAATCAAAAAATAGATGAAATAACAAGCCGAATCATATCCGAAAAAAATGTTTCGCAGACGGATTTTTACGATATATCTCTTAACAATAATGAAGTGTCCTCGGTGGTTATAAATTCCCTGCTTGTAAATGAAATCTGTTCAAAAACGGCCTCAGAGCTTTCCTCGGAGCTTAACAATACAGAAACAAAAAAAGTGCCCCTGTCTTTGGGGCTTATAACGGGATTTAAAATTCTTTCAAACTACGGACCCAAAATAAATGTGCGGCTTGTTCCTGCCGGAGCGGCCTCGGCGGACTATGAAACCGAGCTTACAAACAGCGGCATAAACGGAGTAAACTACAAGGTATATATAAATATAAAGGCCTCGGTTAAAATAATAAGCCCTCTTTGCAATAAATCCCTTGAAATCACAAGGAAATATATGCTTGCGGACATAACCTTCACAGGAACCGTACCCAACGCCTACCTGAATCTGCCGGGCTTATATAAGACAGAGTAACGAAAGGGCGGCAGGCGGCATATTATGGCCTTAAGAGGTGATAATTATGCAGATTTACAGAGTTAAAAAAGGCGATACTCTGACAAAAATAGCCAAAGCCTACAGAACGACCCCCTACAGCTTAAGTCTTTACAATCAGCTTTCCGATTCGGACGACTTATCCGCAGGTCAGCACCTTTTGATTTTAAATCCTATGAGGGTATACTACGTAAAACAGGGGGACACCCTTGCAAATATAGCCGAAGCTCAGGGAATAAGTCTGTGGAAGCTTTTACAGAACAACCCCCAGATAGTAAACCCGGACGTAATCTACCCCGGTCAGAGGCTTGTAATCTCCTTTGAAGATAATCCAACCCAAAATATGTCGGTAAACGGCTATGCCTACCCTAACATCGACAGGGAGCTTTTAAGACAGACCCTGCCATATTTAACTTATCTTACAATATTTTCCTACGGCTTTACAAATGAGGGCGAGCTTTTGAAGATAGACGATTCCGAGCTTATAGCCGAAGCAAAACGCTACGGAGCAGGGGCGATTATGCTTGTTTCCGCCCTGACGGAAAACGGCTCCTTTTCAAACGAGCTGGCCTCAAGGCTTATAAACGATGTCCGAATGCAGGATAATTTCATTGAAAACGTTATAGAAAATATGAAAGAAAAGGGATATATTGGCCTTGATATGGACTTTGAATTTATATATCCTCAGGACGCGGACGCTTATGCCGCTTTAATTTCAAAGCTTAAAGACCGTCTAAACCAAGAGGGCTTTTTCCTCTTTGTGGCCTTAGCCCCCAAAACCTCAAGAAATCAGCAGGGTCTCCTCTATGAGGGGCATAACTACTATGCCTTAGGGGCTTCCTCAAATGTCGAACTCATAATGACCTATGAATGGGGCTATACCTACGGACCGCCTATGGCCGTGGCTCCTCTTAATAAGGTCAGGGAGGTTGTGGAGTATGCGGTTTCGGAAATCAGCCCCTCGAAAATTTATATGGGTATGCCGAATTACGGCTATGACTGGACTCTGCCCTATATAAAGGGAGAATCAAGAGCGGAATCGATTTCAAACGTAGAGGCCGTAGACAGAGCCTTTGAGAATAAGGCCGAAATTATGTTTGACAGCCTTGCTCAAAGCCCTTTTTACAGCTACAGAAAGGACGGAAAGGGTCACGAGGTTTGGTTTGAGGACGCAAAAAGCATAGACGCCAAGGTTAAGCTTGCTATGGAGTATAGCCTTGCAGGCTTAAGCTATTGGAATATAATGCGGCCTTTCCTCCAGAATTGGATGCTGCTTTCAAACCTCATAAATATCAATAAAATATATTAATCTTATTAATCACTCTAATGTATCCGCAAGCCCTTTAAATATTTCGGGAAATTCTCTTTTCACATTCAGGGGCTTAAAATCTTTGTTTAAGAATCCGTGGGCGGAGGAGCCTGTGCAGGCTGTCCGCCCTGTTTTTTTATTTAAAATTTCATAGCCGAAAGAGGCTTTTGCCGCCGTAAGCTTTATAAGCTTTGTTTTGACAAGCAAAATATCCTCAAAATCCGCCGAAGCTTTATAGCTTATTTCAACGGAAAGAACGGGCATAAATATGCCAAGCTCTTCAATCCGCCTGTAGCTTATGCCTATTTTGTCGAGGAAATCCACCCGTCCCTCTTCAAAATACTTTATATAATTTGCGTGATGGACAACGCCCATCTTGTCTGTTTCGTAATAGTTTACCTTTCTTTCGTACACAGCTTTCATTTTTCTCCCTCTTTTCTTGCTGTCTTATTGCTTAGGGAAATGCTGATTTAAAGGAAGTGAAAAAGAATTTTGCGAAAAAATACTGCACTCCACGCATAAAGAAAAGCTTGAATTCATTGAAAAAGTCGCTTTTCTTTATTGCTCTTCCGCTTGATTTTTTCGCCGCTTCCGCTAAAATTATTTTTCACATTGAATTAATCAGCATTTTCTTAGATGACTTTTTGCTCTTTTTTCTGCGTCTGCGGCGTTTTGACTTTTTGGCCGATGTTTTGGGCTTAGGGGGTTCCTGAGTCTTTTTCGGGTTTTCTTCAAATATGAAGTCAAGCCTGTGCATTTCTACATCGGCTCTTTCCAAAACGACCCTTACTCTGCCGCCTATTGTGTAGGTTTTGTGGGTTCTGTCTCCCATTGCACTCATAGCCGCTTCGTTAAAGGTGTAGTGGTCGTCGTTCATTGACTTATAGGACACCATACCCTCAACGGTGTTTTCAAGCTGAACGTACACGCCCCAGGCGGTGACGCTGCTGACTGTTCCGTCAAAGGTTTCGCCTATCTTATCCGCC
Source organism: Clostridiales bacterium (assembly GCA_021201395.1). GTDB lineage: Bacteria > Bacillota > Clostridia > Lachnospirales > CAG-274 > JAJQCI01. The sequence goes on from JAJQFB010000056.1 coordinate 3,117, forward strand.
ATAAACTCAACCTTTTTCATCTCAACGGAATCTCTCTCGGCGGCTTCGGCCTTTCTTTCGTTTTCGGAACACTTTCCGGCCTTTTCCTCAAGGGTTTTTGAATAACGGCTCTGAAGCTCCTCCGAATCCGCCCCGTCTATACAAAGGGAAATTATTCTGTGTATAAAAAGGTCGGGATAGCGTCTTATGGGGGAGGTAAAATGACAGTAATATCTTGACGCAAGGCCGTAGTGACCTAAAGCGTCCCCCGTATATCTTGCCTGCTGCATACTTCTTAGGGCAAGCATATTTATCATCATTTCCTGAGGCTTGTCCTTTGCCTCGTCCAAAAGCTTCTGTAATGTTTTGGAGCTTTTCCTGCTGCCTTTTAAAACAAAGCCTATTTTCCCCACCGTACTCTTAAGCATTTCAAACTTTTCCTCATCGGGAATCTCGTGGCTTCTGTACATAAAGGGAACCTCTCTGTGGAAAAATTCCTCCGCTACGGCCTCGTTTGCGGCAATCATAAATTCTTCTATTATGCTTGTGGCAGCATTCCTGTACCGTGCAACTATGTCAGCGGTCTTTCCGTTTTCGTCAAGTATAACCTTAGTCTCCGAAAGGCTGAAATCAACAGCCCCTCTTTTACGCCGTTTCTCCCAAAGAATATTCCGAAGAGCTTCCATATCCTTAAACATAGGAAGAAAATCCTTATATTCCTCGGCATACTCCGACTCTTCGTTTGTCAAAAGGTCGTTTACAACAGTATAGGTCATTCTTCTGTCAACATTTATAACCCCTTTAACCGTTCTGTGGTTTATAACCTTTCCGTTTTCGTTTATCTCCATAATACAGCAGAGGGTCAGCCTGTCCCCTCCTTGGTTAAGAGAGCAGATTCCGTTTGAAAGCTCCACGGGAAGCATAGGTATAACCCTGTCCGCAAGGTAGGTGCTTGTGCCTCTTTTATAGGCCTCTTTGTCTATAGGAGAATCCTCCTTTACATAGCGGCTTACATCCGCAATATAAACCCCCAGCTCAAAATTTCCGTTAGGCAGTCTTTTGCAGGAAACGGCGTCGTCAAGGTCCTTTGCGTCCTCTCCGTCTATAGTCACCATTTTAACCTGACGGAAGCCCTCCCTGCCGGTTAAATCCTCCCTTTCCGTATTCACAGGTATTTTTTTAATGGCCTCCTTTACCTCCTGGGGGAAGTCTGCGGGAAGCTTATAGTTCGCCATTACGGAAAGAATATCTACTCCCTTTTCTCCGGCCTTGCCCAAAACCTCGGTTACAATTCCTCTGGCTATTCTCTTTTGATTGGGGGGACGGGTAATTTTAACCACAACCTTGCAGCCCTTAAGCTCCTTGTTTCCGGCTGACTCGTCTATAGCAACTCTCTTAAAAAGACGGCGGTTATCCGGCAGAACATAGTCTCCCTTTGCCCTTGTTACATATATCCCCACAACGCTGTCGGTTTCACGCTTTAAAACCCTGCGGACTGTGCCTGACGGGCGGCCTTTGAAAATTCCCACGGCGATTAAAACCGTGTCCCTGTGGCAGGCGCCGTTTAAATTCTCTTTGGGGATAAAAACGTCCTCCGTTAAATCCTCGCATTTAACATAACCGCCGCCCTCTGTTGTTCTCAAAACTCCCGTGTAAAAGCCCGCCTTTGAAGCCGGGACAAGCTTTTTCCTTTTGGATAAGACAATTTTGCCCTCTTCCAAAAGCTCGTTTACGATATATCTGAAAAGCTTTAAATCCTCCGAGGGAACCTGCAAAGCCGCCGCCATATCGTCCTCTGTCAGATATTCTCTGTAAAAGGGGCTTCTTATAAAGCCTTCTATTTTTTCCTTTTGTGTTTTTATAATCTCGTTGTAATCCTTCATGTATCTTTCTTCGCCTCCCAAAGCTATTATTCCCGAAAATAGAAAAAGCCGTCTTAAAAAGACAGCCCCCTATAAATTATATAAGATTGCATATAAGAACAAGAACAACAAAAACTATGGAAATAATTATTGTATATCTTTCAAGTTTCTTTTCAAATGATTTGCCCTTGTTTTTGTCCCAATATGTCTGCTGGCCGCCCATACCGGAAACATTTCCTGTGAAGCCGCCGGCTCTCTTATTCTGCATAAGAATACAAACATTAACACCTATACAACAGAGCAAAATAACTGCGCATAAAATATAGAAAACCATTTATAAACCTCCCAAATTTTCTTCATTCAATATTTATTTGATAAACTAAAATACATTGTACCACAAAAGAAACCTCAATGCAAGCCCCTTTTTCAGAATTATTTGTAAATTTTAAGCCGCAAGCTTTTTACGTAAATTTTAAGCCGCAAGCTTTTTACGTAAATTTTAAGCCGCAAGCTTTTTATGAGGCTCTGGGAATATTTTTCCTGAGCTGTTTGTTATTTGTTGCGAAATTATTACATTTCGATTAAATGTTTGTGAAGCAGTGGTTTTTGTGGAGAAAATGATATATAATTGAAGCTGTAAATGAAGCTGTAAAAATATAAGGAGATGATAAAAAGTGACGGGCTTTAAAAAAATGCTTATTACGGCAGGTTTGACGGCGGGCTTGGCTCTGTCTGTTTTCGGGCTGAATACTTTGGCTGACGACAATCTGCTTTATGAAATGAAAGAGACCCAAACCATTACGAGAGGGGTTACATATGACGAGATTACGAGAGTTACAAAAAACGGCTGGCTTTATATGTATGTTTTGACTATAGACGCCGAGGACGAAAACGTAGATCTTGACGTTATAAGGTCTACCGAGGAATACGGCTATAAAGAGAGTACTCTGGCAATTTCAACGGAAAACGGCGTTGTTGCGGCCGTAAACGGAGATTATTTCGGAAGCGGAAACCCGGGCTCTTCTATGGGTCAGGTTCTTTCAGACGGAAATTTGGAGGAAGCAAGAAATTATTACAATGCAGACGCCAACAACTACGCCGGGTTTTTTATAGACACCGACGGAGTGGCCTTTGTTGACTATTTAAAGACAACGGTGGGCTTTTACAATTCAAGCGAAACAATAATAGAGCTTTCGGGAAAGAACAAATACACGGATTTTTCACAGCCTGTTTATTTTGACAGACAGGCCATAACCACAACGGCGGACCTTGACAAGAGAAATTCAAACCTCACAAAAATAGTTGTGGATACGGGAGCCATATCTTACATATCACAGCCGGGGGAAACCGTGGAGGTTCCCGAAAACGGCTACATAATAGTTATGAACAATTCAACGAGAGAGGCCAAAATAGGCTATTATTCCGTGGGTCAGGCGGTCAGCTTTGTTGAAAACGGAACCTTTGTTTTCCGTCCGGCTAAAGAAATGAGCCAAATTACCTTCGGTATATCCGGCGGCGGCGAGATTTTGAGAAACGGCCAGACAATGGCACAGGGGGAAATTATAAGCCCCTCTTCGAGAAACCCCAGAACCTGTATAGGCGTAAGTCAGGATAAGAGCAAAATCATAATTCTCTGTATAGACGGAAGAGTCAAGGGCATAGGCGCCACAACCTACGAATGTTCACAGATTATGAAGGAATTGGGGGCTTACGACGCTATTCAGCTTGACGGCGGCGGCTCCACAACAATGGTTATAAAGCCTCAGGGTGAGGAAAGCCTTCAAGTTGTAAATACGCCATCTGACGGAGCCCAGAGGTCTGTGGCTAATGCCGTGGGAATTTCTTCAGTGGGTGAATACATAGGCTTAGGCTATATAGAAGTAGAAACCTCGGCAAACGACAATATTCTCGTAAAGGGTCTAAACTACAATTTAAGCTATCAGGCCTATGACAATCTTTACAATAAGATGAGCCTTTCCTCGGACAGCATAACCTTTTCCGTTGAGGGCGTAGAGGGGGATTTTGACGGCTTAAGCTTTACTCCCTCCTCAGAGGGAATAGGAAAGCTTATCGCAGCGACGACCCTTTCCGACGGAACGGAAATAAGGGGAGAGACGGATATAGTTGTTCTTTCGGAAATATCCTATCTTTCACTTTCCCCCTCGACCCAAAATATAGAGGTGGGTCAGTCTACGGCTGTAACGGCAGTGGAATACAACAAAGACGGCTTCGGCGGCAGAACCGTTGAGAGCAGCCTATTGACTTATGACGTAAGCGATGCCTCAAAGGGCTATGTAACAAACAACGGCTATTTTGTGGCTACCGGCGAGGGCGAGGTTAAAATAACCGCTTATATGGGCGACATCTCCGGAAGCACCTCGGTTTATGTTGGAAAGACAACGGAGACCTTAAATAATTTTGAAACACCGCCTATGGTTCAGTTTCTTAAATTTCCCGAAAACGGCTCCTTTACGGGAAGTGCGGGCATACAGTACGGCATAGGCATAAGCGGTAACACAAGCGTCAGGTTAAGCTACAGCTTTACGGCAAACACATCCTCTGTTCAGTGTGCCTACGCAAGCTTTACAGACAGACTCCCCGTAAGCGGAAGCCCCTCTAAGCTTGGACTGTATGTAAGAGGGGAAAACAACGGCGTCATAGTTAAAATAAACATAAGAGACGCCAATGAAACAAGCTATAACATAAGCCTGACAGACAGCCTTGATTTTTCCGGCTGGCAGTATTTAAGCGGCTCCGTGCCGACAGGGGTTGTATACCCTATTCAGGTTATGTCTGTTTATGCGGCGGTTTTATCCACCTCCGACACGGCTCCAAGCGGAACCATATATTTTGATGACCTGTCGGCGGATATAGGCTCCTATTCACTTACCCTTGAACCCGATGACTATATGGATATTTCAAAGGCTGCGGAGGGTACATCGAACCTTTACATTGTTTCCGAGGGAGTAAACGCTTCCGCATTAAGCCTTGACGGCCTTGCCACAAGCTGGTATTCAAACTATACAACGGCAGGAAACGACAGCATTTCAATAGTAAACCTGTCTACAGCAAACGGCACGCTCCTTAAGTCAAACGATACACAGATAAGATATTTCGCCGATTATGTAAACAGACTGGCTTCGGACAATATTGTTATTATGGTTAAAAGCGATATGTACGCCACAGGCAGCGGAAAATTCTCCGACAGCCGGGAGGCGGAAATCGTCCACAAGGTTCTTAAAGAGGAATTTTTAAACGGAAAGAACATAATAGTCGTTTCAAACGGCGGTTCCGTTTCCTCTGTAAATATAAAGGACGGTGTAAGGTATGTGAATATAGCCGAAACAAGCTCCTCCGCCCCCATTATGACAATAAAATACGACAGTGAAAATATGTATTACGGTTTTTAAATTATTATCTCAACTTTCCCACACATAAAAACTGTTGAAAAGGTTGAAAAAATGAACAAAACA
>JAJQFB010000138.1 GCA_021201395.1 Clostridiales bacterium
CGCTTCTCTGGGGCTTACAAACGTTTTCCTAATTCTAAAGTGTTAAAGACCCGTAAATTTATGCCTTATGATGTAAAATTAATATAGAAACATAATGAAAAAAACAGGAGGTATTTTTTTATGAAACGCATAACAAGTCTTATTTTGGCTTTTGCGCTTATGGTTTGCTCCTTAAGTTTCACGCCCCTTACGGCCTTTGCGGCGGCAAGGAACATAAGGGTAGGCTCAAGCAAACAGGCGGAATTTGCCACTATTAACGAGGCCTTGGACAGTATAACCTTTACCACAAAGGAAACCTCTCCCGTCTATATAAATATAGAACCGGGAACCTATACGGAGGAAGTTACAATTTCAAAGCCTTACATAACACTTTCAAACACCGACACAACAGGCAGGCAGCCGGTTATAATAGCTTATGACAAGGCTTCGACCCACGAGGACGACCCCTCAAAGTCAAAGGGAACCCAGGGCTCCGCCACAGTGACGGTTTTGGCCGAGGCCCACGACTTTACGGCCAACAACATAACCTTTGAAAACACATATAACCTAAATCAGCCTCAGCTCGGCGACGACGGAGGCGGAGCCCAGACCCAGGCCGTGGCTATTGTTACTCTGACGGACAGAGTTATATTTAACAGCTGCCGCTTTATAGGCAGACAGGACACACTCTATCTCAAGGGAGCTTCTAAGGGAGAAGATGTCTACGGAAGCGCAAACGAGGCGAGGGTCTATCTTAAAGACTGTTATATTGAGGGGACAATCGACTATATTTTCGGCAACGCTACGGCGGTTTTTGAAAACTGCACCCTTAATATGGCATATTACAAAAACGGCGGCCACTATACGGCGGCAAACACAACCCTTTTTAACATAGGCTATGTTTTCATAGACTGTACTCTTACAACGGAGGACTCTTTAAGCAAAACCACGGCCAATGTGGATTTGGGCAGACCCTGGCAGGCCGACGGCACTTATCCCAACTACGGCTCACAAACTGTTTTCATTAACTGTAAAATGAGTGAGCGAATAGAGAACTACGGTTTTTCACTTTGGAACGACCAAACTGTTTCAAATAAAATACGCTATTATGAATACGGCTCAAAGGATTTAGACGGAAACGCCCTTGATTTATCACAGAGGGCGGAATATGTTAAGATACTGACGGCGGAACAGGCCTCCGCTTATACTGTGGGGAACCTTCTTCAGGGCTCCGACGGATGGAACCCGGCAGAGCTGAGAAACGACGACTTTCCCGACACAATTTCGGCGGCTGACGTTACCCTTGACACATATGAAACGGAAATTCCCATTTATTCAACCTGCACTCTTAAGGCCTATGTTCTTCCCGTTACGGCTGAAAACAGAGAGGTTACTTTCTCCTCGAGCGATGAATCCGTAGCTACGGTTACAGATGACGGAACGGTAACGGGGCATAAGAGGGGAACGGCGGTTATAACAGCCGAAACAGTTGACGGCGGTTTTACGGCTTCGGCTTATGTAAATGTTTCAAGCGCCGAAACGAGCGCCCCCGTTATAGCGGAGATGACCCTTAACAAGTACGAAGAGGTTTACCCCGGTGATACCCTTGTTGTGGATTACAGCTATAAGCTTGACTCCAACAATAAAGCCGACAACAGCCTTATAAAGTGGTATTCAGGCGGCACTGTTGTTAAACAGGGGGATAAGGACTACGCAGGCTATTACATCGTTCAAAACGACGACATAGGAAAGACAATAAAGGTTCAGGTTTTTCCCGGAACAACCTCATCTTACGGAAGCCTCGGCTCACCCGGAACGCTTAGCACAAGCTCTGTCTGCAAGCCCCTCTATGAGGTAGAGCCTACATACATACACGAGGAATTTGAAGATTTATCCATACCCTTTACGGCTATGGAGGGAACAGACCTTAAGGCGGATTTTGCCATATATACAGGGGAGGACTACAGTGCCATAGGCTCCGCAACAACAAACGAGGTTGGTATTATATCGGAGAATTTTATTGACGGCGAGTTTTCACTTTCCGCTCAAATGCGTTTTAACCCTGAGGGAACGGGGCTTTCCGCCTCCGACAGCTTCGATATTATAACAAACTATGACCCGGAAGCAAACAACTATTACCGCTTTAACCTTGTAAAAGGAGATGACAGCAATTCCGTTAAGCTCTATATTTACGAGGCTTTAAAGGGAAAGGAAACCCTCATAGGCAGCAATGAAACAAGTGCCGCAGGGGCAGTTACCCAAAATTCAGGCCTTGATAATCCTTATTTTACGCTAAACGCTGTTGTAACGGAAAGCAGGATTAAATACACGCTGACACTAAGAGGGGCAACATCATCTTTGGCTAAGATTATTGTCGATAAAGATGACATTCTTCCCGACGGCTATGTGGGCATAAAGACAAGCGGCAAGGCAGGGGTAACCCTTGTAGACAACATAATTGTCACGGGAAAGACAGATGTTGTTAAACAGTATGACGACAGCAAAACTCAGATTTTCCTTGCAGGGGATTCTACTGTTAAAACCTACGGCATAACCCGTTCAACAGGGGGCTGGGGTGAATATTTGCAGGAATATTTTGACAGCGATGAAATTGAAATAGTAAACAAGGCCGAGGGCGGAAGAAGCTCCCGTTCCTTTATAAATCAGGGCAGACTTGACGAGATTTTAAATGAAATTTCAGAGGGAGACTATCTGTTTATACAGTTCGGCCACAATGACTGCTCTGACGGAGATTCTTACCTTACTGAGAGATACTGTCCTTTGGGAGAGCCTGACGAAAACGGAATTTATCCCGTAACCGCAGGGAAGATGTCAAGAACACCTGATGAGCTTTTGGCTCTTGATACGGAATATATATACTCGGGACTTTACTATGCCTATGACAGCGGCGGAACATATAAGTGGTATCTTAAGCAATACATAGACGGAGCAAGGGCAAAGGGGGCAATTCCCGTTTTGGTAACGCCTGTTACGAGAATGTATTTCGGTTCCGACGGCAAAATCTACGCACACCACGATGACAGCACAACGGCAAACAATGCCTATGTAACGGCTATGAAGCAGTTGGGCGAAGAAGAGGACGTTGTTGTTTTGGATATGTTCGGCGCAACGGAGAGCTATTACAACTCAATAGGCGAAAACGAGGCTTCCCTGCTTCACGATGTTAAAGCCGACGGTAAGATTGACAAAACCCACCACAGCAAGTACGGTGCTTTTACAATCGCAGGAATGGTAAGAGAGCTTATTGACGGTTCAAGTCTTGAGCTTAAGGCCTATACAAAGAACCCGGAAGAACAAATATCCTCAGACACAGGCTTAAGAAAGGCAACGGCCTTTATATTGGGTGATTCCACAGCCTGCAATTATGAAACAGATGCAACCCACTCCATAGTAAGAGAGGGCTGGGGCAGCTTTCTTTCAGACTATATGTCCGACAGCTTAGAGGTTAAAAATTTGGCTATGAGCGGAAGAAGCTCCAAAAGCTTCACAACCGAGGACAACTACCAAATTTTCTTAAACGAGGTTCAAACGGGAGATTATGCTTTCATACAGTTCGGGCATAACGACCGAAAAAATTCCACCGAGGAAGATGCGGCAAACCGCTACACCGATGCAGCGGGGGATAAGAATACAATAGGCTCCTTTAAATATTATCTCTACACCTATTATATAGTTCCGGCGGAGAATGCAGGAGCCATACCCGTTTTACTCTCGCCTGTTTCCGTTCGTGATTTTGTAAACGGAAAAACAGCCGATGACCACGGCATATATGACGATGCAGTAAGAGAGCTTGCGGCTGAAACGGGAGTAAGCTTTATAGATATGACGGCTTTGACGGCGGAGCTCTATGACGCAATGGGCGAGGCAGGAAGCGAAAAGCTTTTCGCCTACTACACAGATGCGGAAAGCGGCCTTGACCCCGTTCATTATAACCGTTTCGGAGCATATACGGCGGCAGGCTACATTGCAAACGCACTTTTAAGCGACTGCTCAACCCTTAAAAATTATGTTGTCGGCAATTATGACAGCGTATATACAACAAGGGGAGAGTTTGTAACAGACCTTATGACGCTGATAGGGGAGGCAGGTACTCCTGAGGACAACTTTGCAGATGTTGACCCGGGAAAGAGCTATGCAAACGGAGTAGGTAACGCTAAGGCCCTCGGTATTGTTTCCGGAGATTCAGGCGGAAACTTTAACCCCGAAGAACCCATTACAAGACAGGATATGTTTGTTATGACATATAACTTCCTTGTTTTAAGGGGCTATGACCTTGAAAGGCAAACCGATTATGTGTCGGGCTTTGCCGACGGAAGCTATGTCCTGCCCTATGCCGAAGAGCCTCTTAACGCTCTTATAGAAAAGGGCATAATAAGCGGAACAGCCGGAGGAAACCTCTACCCGGCGGCCTATGCCGAAAAGGGTCAGAGCGCCTCTGTTATAAACGAGCTTTATAAGCTTATATACCTCTCGTAAATATTAATAAATATCAAAAAATATCAAAAAAATCAGCCCTCCGCAGGACAAAAGGCCTTTGCGGAGGGCTTTTTATAATTATTATTAAGGAACCGCTGATTGATTAGCTCTTCGCAGTTTCACCCCCGATTTTTCCGATTGCTTCGTCATGCATTTTCGACATAGGCTCCGGCTATGCCCTCAAATGCTTTCCTCGCACTCGAAAAAATCTGCGGCAAATCTGCTTCGGCGAATTAATCATCGTTTCCTTAATAGTTTGTTCTTGTCTCCAAAATCTTTTCACTGCTTAATTGCAGGCGTTTCACCGAATACTGTAAGATGAGGGCAGGTGTCGGTTCATATTGTTTGAACCCACAGACCCTCCTCGGCACCATCGTTTAAGAGCTTTAACACCGTGCCGTTTGCAAATTCCTCTTCATCGGTTATAGGCAAACCGACGTCGGCCGTAGTGTCGAGATAACAGCATTTTCATATATTACTTCAAACATATGGCCGTATGTGAGAGAATAATGATAAGGCTCTAAGCTTTTCAGGGAATATTGCCTTGCACAGATTCCCCGGTATAGCCGCCGTTTGTGCCGTCGCAGATATGTCTGTAAATCAGCTTGCGTTTTCAACAAGGCCGTAGTAGGTGTTGTTTTCCGTAACGCCCAAAATCTGTGTTCCGCCGGAGTAGCTGCTTACTGTTGAAATAGTATAGTTTCTGCCCTGTGTCATATCGGGAGCTGTTATATACATATAGCTCCAGTTTGTTTTGGGTATGAAAACAATATTTCCGCTGTTGGTTGTTACCTTTACGGGGGTTCCCGCCGTGCCTGAGGTTGTACTGCTTTGGTTGCCGGGGCCGCCCATACTGCCGGAGCCGCTTTGGCTTGAAGCCGAGGCTGTGGCGCTGCCCTGACCGCTTAAGGAGATGGATATATTGCTCATATTATAGCCTGCCCCTATAAGGGTTCCGCCTGTTACTCTGAAATAGTCGGAGCTTGAATCGCCGTAGTCAAAAACATCGTTTGAGGAATTGCTGCTGTCGGGACCGTTAACTATAATAACACCGTCTGACATTTCGATACTGCCGTTGGAGTCTAAGCCATCGCCGTTGGGGGCTTCAACATAAGCGCAGCCGCCCTGTAAATAAAGCATACCGTAGGGAGCAGTGTCGTCTGCCGTCTGGTTTCCGCCGCCCCACATATTGCCGTTCCAACCGCTGCTTGAGCTTGAAGAGGACTCTTCGTAATAGCTTCCGTCTGTATCATAATAGCCTGCGGCATTTATACCGTCATCGGTTGAATAGATATAGGCCGTTCCGCTTAAAAGATATATAACGGAGCTTTCGATACCCTCATAGGAGGTTGAAATATCCATTGTATAGTCGTCCTCTGCACCGCCCTCTGTGCCCAGTGTTAAAATGTAGTCTGCGTGAACACCGTCGTCAAGAGTGGCAAGGTCGAAAGTTCCGCCTGTTATTGTCACATTATAGTTTGAGTGGAGAGCATCGTCTGCACTGTCTATTGTAAAGGTTCCCCCTGTAATGGTTAAGTCTGTGTTGGCCTTTATACCCTTACAGCTTTTGGGGTCTGTTTCGTTTGCTATTGTGGTGTTTGAAATTCCCTCGTTTGCCGTAATTGTAAAGGTTCCGCCTGATATGGTTATGTTGCCCTCTGTGTAGTCCTCCTTGTCGGTTTCGTTTCCGTCGGAGTCTGTTGTTGTAACGAGAGCCTTTCCTGACTGAATACCGTCATTGCCCGAAACTATATCGATTGTTCCGCCGCTTATTTCAATATTATCGTAAACCTTGAAAAAGTCGCAGTCGGCCTCGCCGGTGATTGTTCCGTCTGTCATAATAAAATCGCCGTTTGAAACAATGCCGTCGTCGGTTGCGCCGTTTATGGTGATTTCGCCGCCGCTTACGGTCATTGTTCCGCTGACCGTAATTTCTCTTGTGGTTACGGTGTTTCCGTCGGAATCCGTTGAGGTTGTGTCTGTGTTTTCGCCAACCTGAATACCGTCGTTTGTTCCGCCGTCTGCCCCCGTACCTACGGTAATATCTATTACACCGCCGGAGATGTCAATGCTTTCGCAGGCTCTTAAGCCGTCCTCGCCGGAGCTTATGGCAATTTCGCCGCCGCTTATTGACATTGTGCTGTTAAGACAGATTATATTTCCGTCATCGTCATAGGTTATATAGTCGTTGTCGTCATCTCCCGTTTCAACAACGTAAAGCTGACATTCGTTGGCCTTAACGCCCTTGGCAACGGAAGTAATATCAAGGGTTCCGGCTGTCATTGTAAAGTAGTTGTCCGCCTGGATACCGTCGTCCCCTGAATCTATTGTAATTGTTCCGCCCTTAATCTCAACATAGCCCTTGTCAGCTTCTATGCCGTCAACCTTGGAACTAAGCTGTGTTCCGTCGGAGGTATAATATTTTGCGCTGCTTATGGCGTCTGACTTGATACCGTCGCCTGTTTGGGTGGTTACGTTTATTTCTCCTGCCTTTTTGCCGAAAGAAACGCCGTTGTCGCCCTTAATTCCGTTTTTAACGGCGTTTACGGTAACATTTGCACCGCCCTTAATCGTTAAATCCGCTCCGCAGACTAAGCTGTTGTTGTAATTTCCGTTTACGACAAGGGTTCCGCTTTCGTCTATTGTCAGGTCACGCTTTGAGTAAAAGGCGCTCTTAGGCTCAGCCGAGGTTAAATAGCCCGAATAAGCCGCTGTTGAATTGTCTGTAAATGTGTTGGTTGTTCCGTCAACGAGATAAACCGTTACAACGCTTCCACCTGCGTTAAAGGGAGCAGTTGTCGAGTTTGCCACATCAACACCCATAAGGTAGATAATTACCTCTTTTTTCTTTGAAAGGTCACTTGAAACGGAAAGCTGACCCTCGCTTAAAGACCCCTTAACATAATATGTACCCTCGGAGACTATGTGTATTATGTCGCCGTCAACGGTGACTGCCTCTTGGTCTGTAAGCTCGCCGCCTACTGTTCCGTCTGAGTAAGCGTAAACCCTTGAATCACTGTCGGCAAGGGCAATATAATAATCGCCGCTGTAGACTGTGGTCTCCTCAGTTGTTTCTTCCGTTGTTTCTTCCGTGGTCTCCTCGGTAGTTTCTTCTGTTGTGGTTTCCGTGGTTTCCTCAGAAGTTTCTTCGGTTGTTTCCTCGGAAGAGGGGCTGTTGTCGGGGAACTGATAAGCCGAATTTAAAACTTTCATTAATATGATGGCTGCGTCATAGGCTGTTATTTCCCCCGATCTGTCGGCGTCGGCATTTTCAAGCTCTTCATCTGTCATAGAAACAGACTCAGGGTTTAGGGTGTAGCTTAAAACCTTGGCCGAGTCGTTTGCCGTTAAAACGCCGTTTCCGTCGGCATCGCCCAAATCGGCGGCAAAGCCGAAGCCCGAAAAGAGCATTGAAAAAATAAGTGTAAATGATATAAGTCTTTTCTTTTTCATACAAACCTCCTTATATGTCATAAAATAAAATTTCACATCCTAAATATAACATATTATGCTGTTCTGACAATTAAGAGAAGATTAAAATTTAATTATTTTTCATATTATTTCATATTTTCATAAAGATTGTAAGCTTATAAAATTTGTAAATTACACCGATATTTATTTGACTTTTTTGCTTTTATATTACCTGAGTTTAGGAGTATAACTAAAAAAATGGTGCTAAGCCACAGATTAGAACCTGT
>JAJQFB010000001.1 GCA_021201395.1 Clostridiales bacterium
ATCCATTTCATAACCCCATCGGTGCCTTTCGCAGAAAGGTGGATTTATAAATATGATTAAGTATGAAAGGGATTTATATGAGCCTGTAAAGACGCTTTTTGAGTCTCAGGGCTATAAGGTCAAGGGCGAGGTTAAAAACTGCGATATTGCGGCCTGTAGGGGAAATGAAATTATTGTCTGCGAGCTTAAGCTTCACTTTAACCTAAAGCTTGTGTATCAGCTTCTTGAGCGTAAAACCGCAAGCCCCGTTGTCTACGGAGCCGTTCTTATGCCCAAACAAAGACGAAACCGCCAAAACATATTAAGGCTCATAAAGGAAGTAGACTGCGGCCTTATTTTTGTTTCGGAACAGACAGCCCTTGCGGAAATTGCCTATAATCCCTCCGGCGGAAAAAATAAGGACACCAAAAAGTCAAAGAGGCTTAAAAAGGAATTTGACAGCCGAAGCTTTGACAATACCGGCGGCATAAACAAAACAAGCCTTATGACAGCCTATAGGGAGCAGTCAATTAAGCTTGCGGTCTATCTCGAAGCTCTGGGAGAGGCTTCCCCTAAGAAGCTGAGAGCCTTAGGCTTTAGCGAAAATACAGGAGCTGTATTAAACGATAACTATTACGGCTGGTTCAGCAAAGTAAAACGGGGAGTATACACACTTTCCGACTTAGGCAGGGCGGCCTTAAAATATAAGGAGTATGAAAAACAGACGGAGTTTTTCCGTTGCGAAAGGGAGGAAAAAAATGTACAGATTATCGAGGAATGACAAATGTTGGTGCGGCAGCGGCAAAAAATATAAGCAGTGCCACGAAAGGTCAGACGAAAGAATATTGATGCCCCTTAAAAGACAGGGCTACCCCATTCCCCCTCGCAGGCTTATTTTAAATGCCGAACAGATTCAGGGAATCAGGGAAAGTGCCAAAATAACAGTGGCTATTTTGGATAAGCTTGAAGATTTAATTGAAGAGGGCATTACCACGGAGGAAATAAATACATTTGTTCACAAATACACTCTTGACCACGGCGGAGTCCCTGCGCCTTTAAATTATCAGGGCTTCCCCAAAAGCTGCTGCACATCAATAAACGATGTTATAGCCCACGGCATTCCCTGCAAAACCGCTCTTAAAAACGGCGATATTATAAATGTAGACATAACAACAATCCTAAACGGCTATTACTCCGATTCAAGCAGAATGTATATGATAGGAGACGTAGCCCCCAACGCAAAAAAGCTTGTTGAGGTAACAAAAGAGTGTATGTACGCAGGAATTAAGGCCGTAAAGCCCTACCGCCCCGTCAGCGACATAGGCAACACAATAAATGCCATAACCGACAAACACGGCTACGGCGTAGTAAGAGACCTCTGCGGTCACGGCGTTGGCATAAAATTCCACGACGACCCCTTAATTGAACATTACCGCCAAAAGCGGCCCACAATGATAATGGTTCCCGGTATGGTTTTCACAATAGAGCCTATGATAAACGAAGGCACGTGGAGGGGAGTAACCCTTTCCGACAACTGGACCTTTAAAACACAGGACAAAAAGCTTTCAGCCCAGTGGGAGCATACGATAGTCGTTACTGAGGACGGCTGTGAAATACTTACAAAATAATAAAAAAGGAGGAAATGCGGAAATATGGAGCTTAAACCTATTTTAAGAAATGACGGCCTGCTTCACCCCGGTCTTATAATTATTCCCGGCGGCGGCTATAACCACCTGTCAAACCACGAGGGAGAAAACGTAGCCGAATATTTTGGGAAGCCGGGCATAAACTGCTTTGTTTTAAAATATGACTTTATGTTCCCTCAGTCCCTCTATGACGTAAAGAAGGCTGTCCGCCTTGTCCGCTTTAAGGCGGAGGAATATAACACAGACCCCGAAAGAATTGCCCTAATGGGCTTTTCCGCAGGAGCCCACCTTGCAGGCCTCTGTGCAGAGCATTTTGACGCCTTTGAGACGGAGCCTAAAGAGCCTTTAGACACTCTGTCCGCAAGACCCGATCTCTGCTGCTTCTGCTATCCCGTTGTTACTCTCTCTAAGCCCTACGGCCATATGGGTTCAAGGATAACCTTAAACGGAAGAGATGATTTAGCCGAGACTCTATCCCTCGAAAGCTCCGTCCGCGCCGATATGCCCCCTGCCTTTATATGGCACACTTTTGAGGACAAAAGCGTTCCCTTTGAAAACAGCGTGGAGCTTGCAAAGGCTATGGCCGCCGCAGGAGCTGAGTGTGAGCTTCACATCTTCCCCAAGGGCAAACACGGCCTTGATTTAGCCCAAAACATACCGGGAGCGGAAAACTGGCCCGCTCTTTTTGCCGATTTTCTTAAAAGGCATAATTTTTTACAGACTGTAAAGTCTTAGGGCTTAACATTTCCACCCTGTCTCTTGTGTAATTTCTATTTTTATTTTTTTATTTTTTACTGAAGTAAAAAGTATATTTCCACTTTGAAAGAGTCAAAAAAAGAAGCGGCAATTACTCTTACAAAAGGGCAGAAATGATGATTCATGGCTGCTTAAAAGAAATTAATGTTACAATTAATAATTGGGAATTGGATACAGTTGTGGGAAAACAGGGTACAAAAACCGTACTGCTTGTTTTAACAGAGCGAATGACAAGGCAGGAAATAATTATAAAATTGGCAGCAAAGTCAGAAAATAAACCGTAATAACGGTTGCGAAAACCTCGGCTTCGAGGGGACGGAGCAGTCAATATATGATAATGCCAAAAGAACAAAGATATATTATGCACACCGGGAACTCGAAAGACATCGAGCAGCGTGAATTTGTTTCTTCGGAAAAATAAATTGTAGAAACAAAATCACACTTGCAGGCGGTTTTGCCGGGGGCAAAACTTCTGAGCAAGAAAAACCACCCTTGAAGAAAGAATAGATATTGTAAATTTCTGTATTGCCAATGGCAGGGATTATAGGCTGACTATAGGGAAGCGATGATTAATTCGCCGAAGCAGATTTGCCGCAGATTTTTTCGAGTGCGAGGAAAGCATTTGAGGGCATAGCCGGAGCCTATGTCGAAAATGCGTGACGAAGCAATCGGAAAAATCGGCGGTGAAGATGCGAAAAGCTAATTAATCAGCGGTTCCATAGAGAATTTTTCAGAAGTTTTCCTACGGAAAACCGAGCCTATATCTGTGAATGTGTTTTTTCATTGATAGCTTTATTGAGAAAACACATTCACAGTGAATGAGTTTTTTTATTTAAAATGTATGGTAAAAACTCATCCGGAGCGGATGTCTTTCGGGTTCCCAATGATGAAAATACATATCAATCGTAAATATGATAAAAAGTACAGTCATAAGCCTTTTTCTTTATATTCTGCCATAATATCAGGCGGTGTTGTATTTCAATTATATTACATTTTAAATAAATTTTTCGTGCGTTTGTCCTGACACATTCCGATCATATGGACATCAGCTTCTGCATTGTTAACGTTTGGTGATAACTGCATTATACAATCATTTAGCGTTGATGCCTATTTTTGTGCAGCTTTTTACGGCTTATGAGAACAACTTTTAACGGAAAGGAAATAAATATGAAAATTACGGAAACAAATAAGGGAATATTGCTTACGGAACAGAACAGCTTTAATATAGGGCAGATTTTGGAGTGCGGTCAGTGTTTTCGGTTTGAGAGGATAGAGGAGGGCCACTACAAAATAACAGCAAAAAACAGAGTTTTATACATAAAGCAGGACGGGGACGGAATATTGTTCTATCCCTGCAATAAAGAGGATTTTGAAAACATATGGTATAATTATTTTGATTTGGGAACGGACTATTCCGAAATTAAGGCGGTTCTTTCGGCAGACAGGGTTCTGAAAGAAGCGGCGGCTTTCGGAAGCGGCATAAGGCTTTTAAACCAAGAGCCCTTTGAATGTCTTATTTCATTTATAATATCCCAAAACAACAGGATACCTATGATACAAAAGGTAATAGGAAATATTTCAGAAAGATGGGGCGAAAAAGCCGGAGATGATTTCCTCTTTCCCACTCTCGAAAGGCTTAAAGATTCTGACGGCATAAGCCTTATGGAATGTAAAACGGGCTTTAGGCATAAATATATTACAGACTGTCTTGAAAGGCTTTCAGGGGGAGAAATAAGCCTTGAAGCCCTGAAAAATACAGATACCGTTACCGCTAAAAAGGAACTTATGAAAATAAAGGGGGTAGGGAGCAAGGTGGCGGACTGTGTTCTTTTATTTTCTTTCGGCAGAAGAGAGGTTTTCCCTACGGACGTTTGGATAAAGAGAGTTATGGAGTATTTCTACTTTGACGGAAAGGAAACCCCCATTAAAGAAATTCACAGCTTCGCCTACGAAAAATGGGGATCCCTTGCAGGCTATGCCCAGCAATACCTCTTTTACTACGCAAGAACCCTCCAAATTAACGCAGGAAAAAATAAGCAAAAAAGAAAATAAATGAAAACGAGAGAAAAAATGAGTAAAAATGAGCTTACGGGAGTTAATGCAGTCAAAACGGCTTATTTGGGCTGTTGCATTGCTTCCAAAGTTGGACTATTATATCCTTTAGAAATTAGCACTCAATAAAGGCGAGTGCTAACAAATCAAAACAGGAGGTTAAAAATATGAAATTAGTTCCACTCAGCGACAGAATCGTTCTTAAAGAATTTGCAGCAGAAGAAAAGACAAAAGGCGGCATAATCCTTACAACCGCTCAGCAGAAAAAGCCCCAGGAAGCAGAGGTTATAGCCGTAGGCCCCGGCAGAATCGAGGACGGAAAGCTTATCCCTATGGACGTTAAAGTAGGCGACAAGGTAATTTACGCTTCATACGCAGGCACAAAGGTTGACCTTGACGAGGAAGAATTTATAATCGTAAGGTCAGAGGATATTTTAGCTATAGTAGAATAACAGGAGGCATAAAAAATGGCAAAACAGATTTTATTTTCAAGCGAGGCCAGAGGCAGTCTTGAAGCAGGCATAAATAAATTAGCCGACACCGTAAAGGTAACCTTAGGCCCTAAGGGCAGAAACGTAGTTTTAGACAAGAAATACGGCACTCCCTTAATCGCAAATGACGGCGTTACAATAGCAAAGGAAATCGAGCTTGAGGACGAAGCCGAAAACATCGGCGCACAGCTTGTTAAGGAAGTAGCCACAAAGACAAATGACATTGCCGGCGACGGAACCACAACAGCCACTGTTTTGGCGCAGGCTATGATTAACGAGGGTCTTAAGAACATCGCCGCAGGGGCAAACGCCATTATTATAAGAAAGGGTATGTCAAAGGCCACAAACGCAGCCGTAGAAGCTATCAAGGGCATGAGCCAGAAAGTAGACGGCAAGAACCATATCGCCAGAGTAGCTTCAATTTCCGCCTCAGACGAGGAAATAGGCGCTTTGGTGGCCGACGCTATGGAAAAGGTTTCAAACGACGGTGTTATTACGGTAGAAGAAAGCAAAACAATGGCAACGGAGCTTGACCTTGTAGAGGGTATGCAGTTTGACAGAGGCTATCTTTCACCCTATATGTCAACAGATATGGAAAAAATGGTAACTGAGCTTGACAACCCCTACATCCTTTTAACATCTAAGAAGCTTGTAAACATTCAGGACATTCTCCCCGTTCTCGAACAGATTGTTCAGCAGGGACAGAAGCTCCTTATAATCGCCGAAGACGTTGAGGGTGAGGCTTTGGGTACTCTCGTACTCAATAAGCTGAGAGGCGCCTTTACCTGTGTAGCCGTTAAGGCTCCCGGCTTCGGTGACAGAAGAAAGGAAATGCTTCAGGATATAGCCGTTCTTACAGGGGCAACCGTTATCTCCGAGGACGTAGCCCTTGACCTTAAGGATGCAACAATCGATATGTTAGGCAGAGCAGGTAGCGTTAAGGTAACAAAGGACACCACAACCATCGTTGACGGCGCAGGGGACAGTGCAGACATAGAAGCAAGAGTAAACCAGATTAAGGAAACAATAAAGACGACAACCTCTGACTTTGACAGGGAAAAGCTTCAGGAAAGACTTGCCAAATTAGCAGGCGGCGTAGCCGTTATTAAGGTAGGCGCAGCTACGGAAACAGAGCTTAAGGAAAAGAAGCTCCGTCTTGAGGACGCTTTGGCAGCCACAAAGGCAGCCGTAGAGGAAGGTATAATCGCCGGCGGCGGTTCCGCTTATATCCACGCCATTCCGGCTGTAAAAGCTGTTTACGACGAGCTTGATGGCGACGAAAAGACAGGCGCAGGCATAATCTTAAAGGCTCTTGAATCACCCTTAAGACAGATTGTGGAAAACGCAGGCTACGAGGGCGCAGTTGTTGTAAACAAGATCAAGGAAACAAAGGCAGGTATGGGCTTCGATGCTCTTAACTCAACCTATGTCGATATGATAGAAGCAGGCATCATCGACCCCACAAAGGTAACGAGATCCGCTCTTCTTAACGCAAACAGCGTAGCTTCAACAATCCTCACAACAGAGGCCGTTGTAGCAGACATCAAGGAACCCGAACCTCCTATGCCTCCTCAGGGCGGCGGTATGGGCGGTATGATGTAATGATGTAATCAGAAGCCTTGTTATACTCCAAACTTTACACATAATATAAATTCAAAAACCGATTATTTTCATTTGTACAGTGAAAACAATCGGTTTTCTTTTTCCTTTTATTCACTTTAACAAAAAGATAGCGTTCTGCCTGCTACACACCATTGAGACATTCTCTAAATCAAAAAAACAAATATTATATGGAGAGAAAAAAGTTGAAAACGCTGTTGAATACGGTATTATAGACTTTGTACAGGGGAATAAGTGAAAACGCAGAGGCCTTGCGGCTTTACGGGCGGTTGTGTTTTCTCCCAATCGGAAGATTGGGGGTGGTAATTGTGACAGATATACAATTAATTCTGATATTAATACTGTTGATAATTATCATATCAAAGAAATAACCGCCCTATTCTGACCAATAAGGCGGCTTGGATAAAAATCATATTTTTGTCTATATCAACTTTTGGGAGAGATACAGCCGCTTTCACTTAGGCGGATTGTTTATTTAACATTTCGCTCCCTTGTATTTTTATTATAGCCGGTTTTTGAGCAAATGTCAATATCAAAACAGCAATTCACAGGACAAACACATGAAAAATTTATTTAAAATGTAATATAATTGAAATACAACACAGCCCAATATTATGATGTTGGGGTCAAAACTATAATTACTACATATATTTAGTTGGAACTGTTTGGCAGAATACCTTTTGACCCCGGCATCATGTAATATATAACTTTTCGTGCGTTTGTCCTGCGAATGTGTTCACACTAATTGATAAAACAAAAACACTGTGATATAATGTATATATGAAGATTACAGAAGAACAATATAAGCATATAGAGGATTACTTTCCTTATATAGCAAGGAAATGTAAAAATCGGAAATCTCCAACTATTAAATGCGGTATTGTATGTTTTGAAAAATGGCTGCAAAGGGAGGGCATTGCCGGAATCCTACGGAAATTGGCATAGGGAACCCGAAGGTGCAAGTCCGTTTTTGCCGCAGGTAAACAAGCTGTTTAACAATAGTTTATCTTCGGTTCCTAAGCTCTTGTGCCCCTTACTTGTTAAATCCTACATAAATATCAGTCCGGTTAAAAATTATTTAAGGAAACGATGATTAATTCGCCGAAGCAGATTTGCCGCAGATTTTTTCGAGTGCAAGGAAGGCATTCGCGGGCATAGCCGGAGCCTATGTCAAGAATGCGTGACGCTGCAATCGAAAAAAGCAGCGGTGAAGATGCGATGAGCTAATTAATCAGCGATTCCTTAAGGAAAAATTAACAAAAAAATTAAAAAATATATGGAAATGCTGTGGGAAATATGGTAAAATAGATTTAAGGACTATTAAAAGTCTAACAAATACTTTACGGAGGGATTAAAAAATGGCAATTAAACTTAAAATGGCAGGCGTTAAGAATTTTGTGAGAGACGAGGAATATGGTAAGATTGAAGCTATGGCAAAGGTTGCCGATGAGCTTGTTTACTCAAAAGAGGGTGCGGGAAACGACTTTTTGGGCTGGGTTAATCTTCCTTTTGACTATGACAAGGAAGAATTTGCAAGAATTAAAGCAGCCGGAAAGAAGATTCAGTCCGACAGTGAGGTTCTGGTTGTTATAGGTATAGGCGGCTCCTACTTAGGCGGCAGGGCAGCCCTCGACTTTATAAACGGTATGTTCTACAACAGCAAAAAACACCCGGGACTTCCCGATGTTTACTTTGTAGGAAACAACATAAGCTCCGAATATCTTACAGACATAGTTGAGATGATAGGGGACAGAAGCTTCTCAATCAACGTTATCTCAAAATCAGGCACAACTACCGAGCCGGCTATAGCTTTCAGAATCTTCAAGAAGCTCCTTGAGGACAAATACGGCAAGGAAGAGGCTGTTAAGAGAATTTACGCCACAACAGACAAGGCAAGAGGAGCCCTTAAGAACTTCTCCGACAAAGAGGGCTATGAAACTTTCGTTATCCCCGACGACGTAGGCGGACGTTTCTCCGTTCTTACTCCCGTTGGTCTTGTTCTTATGGCAGCCGCAGGCATCGACATTGACGCCGTTATGCAGGGTGCCACAGACGCAGCAAAGAAGTATAAGGGTCTTGACAACGACTGTGCTAAGTATGCAATTACAAGGGCACTTCTCAATAAGAAAGGCAAGGTTATTGAAATTCTTGCCAACTACGAGCCCTGCCTTACAATGTTCGGCGAGTGGTATAAACAGCTTTTCGCAGAGTCCGAGGGCAAAGACCAAAAGGGAACTTTCCCCGTTTCCGCAAACTTCTCAACAGACCTTCACTCAATCGGCCAGTTTATACAGGACGGCACAAGGAATATGTTCGAAACCGTTCTCTGGGTTAAAAATTCAAAGAAAGACCTTGAGATTATATTTGATGAGGAAAATATCGACGGCCTTAACTTCGTAGCAGGCAAGACTATGCAGTATGTAAATTCAAAAGCTTACGCAGGAACCTACCTCGCTCATATAGACGGCGGCGTTCCCACAATGGTAATCGAAATAGAGGACACAAGTGCTTACAGCTTCGGCGAAATAGTTTACTTCTTTGAGAAAGCCCTTTCAATCAGCGGCTATCTCCTTGCGGTTAATCCTTTCGACCAGCCCGGTGTAGAATCCTACAAGAAGAATATGTTCGCTCTCTTAGGAAAGCCCGGCTATGAAGCCGACAAGGAAGCCCTTGAAGCCCGTCTTATCGACTAAATATCGGAAAACCGAAAGAATTTATTTTTTCAAAGGATATTACTGTTTTAAAAAGTAAATAAAACACAAAAGTCACTGCATTTTTATTCGCTTAAGTAAATTTGCGGTGACTTTATTTTTTATATCATAAAGTGTTGTAACGGAAAAGTAATAAACACGCAATAAACCGGTTGTATAAAATTAACATTTTGTTAATTGACACACTTGTTTTTTAATTATATATTAATTATATAATAAGCTTTGCCACATTAAGGAAACGATGATTAATTCGTCGAAGCAATCGGAAAAATCTGTGGTGAAGCCGCGAAGAACTAATTAATCAGCGGTTCCTTAAAGAAAAATGCGGTTTAAGATGGGCACAGCAGCCTAAAAAGACAGCCTGTCACGCTGATTCCGGTTTGGCTCCCGGAGGCTTCGGCAATCTAAGACACACTGCCGAAGCAAATTGCCGTACCCCCATCTTGCGCTAAGGCAGTCACAGCAATTTACCCACCCTATCTAAAACAGGATTATTATACTGTCTTGTTCAAGGAAGTAATGTTTAAACATTGCTTCCTTGAAGTCTTTATTTGCGAAAGGAGGCGTCAAAATGAATATTATAAACGATTTAAAAAATGTTTTGGACAATGATTATAATGTTTCCGTTACGGAAAACGGAGCCTTAGGCTATAAAACAACGGGGAAAGAGCTTTTGGATATAAATTTTTCCGTTTCGTCTATGAGAAATATGGATGAGAAGAAAATTGTAAAACAATATATTAGGGCTTATTATGAAAATCCTCTGCTTGCCGTAAAATGGCTTTTTTACGCCGCCGATGTAAGAGGGGGTATGGGCGAAAGACGGCTTTTCAGAATTTGCTTTAAATATCTTGCCCAAAGTCACCCTGATATTGTGGAGGCTCTGCTTGATTTGGTATCTGAATATACAAGGTGGGATAATTTGTTTTGCCTGCTTGATACTCCCGTTTCCGACTCTGTTATAGGGCTTATTAAAAAACAGCTTGCTTCCGATATTGAAAATATGGCTGCCGAAAGGCCGGTTTCTCTTTTGGCGAAATGGCTCCCTTCGGCTAATACATCTTCGGCCGGGACAAGACGCACAGCCCGTCTTTTGATTTCAAAACTGAATATGACCAAAAAGGAATACAGAAAGCTTCTCTCAAGGCTGAGGGCTTATCTTAAGGTGACCGAAAGATATATGTCAGCCGGAGAATGGTCTGAAATTGACTATGCTGCGGTTCCTTCAAGGGCAAACCTGATTTACAACAGTGTTTTTTTTGAGAAACGATGAGGAAAGAAGGCTTGCTTATCTTGACAGACTTTCAAGAGGCGAAACACATATAAACGCCGATGTTCTTTTTCCTCACGATATTGTCAATAAGTATCACGAAATAAACAGTTACTTTTATGATATAAAACCCTATGACGCAGCTCTCGAAGAACTTTGGAAAGCACTTCCCGATTATGTTAAAGAAGCGGGAAATACAATCTGTGTGGCTGACGGCTCCGGAAGTATGACTTCGTCTATAGGCGGAACAAACGTAACCTGTCTTGACGCAGCAAATTCCCTGGCAATTTATTTTGCGGAACGCTCATCGGGGGAGTTTAAAGATAAATACATAACATTCAGTGAAAGACCTCAGCTTGTGGATCTTTCGAGAGGAAAATCACTTAGGAATAAAATAGAAATTGCTTTAAGCTATGACGAGATTGCAAATACAAATATAGAGAGGGTTTTTGACCTTATTCTGACAACAGCTATAAAGGGCAATATGAAACAGAAAGATATACCGGAAAATGTACTTATAATTTCAGATATGGAGTTCGACTACTGTGCGAAAAGCGACAGATGGATGGATAAAAGGCTGTTTGAAGTTTTAGCGGAAAAATATAAAAGCTGCGGCTATAAACTTCCGAAGCTTGCTTTTTGGAATCTTTGCGGCAGAACAAGGACAATTCCCGTCAGGGAAAATGATTTGGGCGTCTGTCTTGTCAGCGGCTTCAGTCCCACTGTTGTAAAGATGGTTTTAAGCGGAAAAACAGACCCTTTCGAGTGTCTGCTTGAACAAATAAATTCAACGAGATATGACCCTGTGGAAGAAAGAATAAAGAAATTAATATAAAATGTAAAACACCGTAATAAACGGCCGAACCCCCAAATAGGAGATTCAGCCGTTTCTCTTTTATTTCTTTTCTTCTTTTTTGTCGTCAGAGGGGAAGCTGTGACAGGCAGCTCCGCAGTGGGCGCAGTCTCCGCCGCAGCCGTGCTTACCCTTTATAAGACTTCTTATTATAAGTACAACCATGGCAATAAGTATTGCCAAAACTACAAATGAGGGAAAGTTCATATAAACACTTCCTTATTTATATAAAGTTATGCAGGTTATGCGCTTACGCTTGCCTTTGCGTCAGAGGTCAAATTTTTCTGAGGTCTGAAAAGGAGATATAAAGCAAGAGCAATAACAACAAGAGCAGCGATAAGACCTATAATATTGACGTCTCCGCTTAAGAGCAGGCCAACCTGATAGATTACGAGGGCTGCAAGATAAGCGAAAACACACTGATAGCCGATAGCGAAAACCGTCCATTTAGCCGAGTTCATCTCTCTCTTTATGGCACCCATAGCGGCGAAGCAGGGAGCACAGAGGAGGTTGAATACAAGGTAGGAATAGCCTGCAAGGGCAGCATGGCCGCCGCTCATTTCGCCGAAGTTAGCCTGTAAGTTAGCCCAGATTTCAGCACCGTCCTCGGCTACTTCCGCAAGCTCGGGTCTGTAGAGAACGCCGAAAGTACCTACTACGTTTTCCTTTGCGATAAGGCCTGATACAGCCGCAACAGCGGATCTCCAGTCGCCGAAGCCCAAAGGCTTGAATATGAATGCTACGCAGTTTCCTATTGTTGCAAGGAGGCTTTCGTTCATATCAACAGCACCGAAGCCGTTTTCACCGAAGTCGTAGCCTGACAGGAACCAAATAAGTATTGTAGCAAGGAGGATAATTGTACCTGCCTTTTTAATGAAAGACCAGCCTCTCTCCCACGTACTTCTCAAAACGTTTCCTACTGTGGGCCAGTGGTAAGCCGGAAGCTCCATAACGAAGGGAGCGGGGTCGCCGGCGAACATCTGTGTCTTTTTTAGAATAATGCCCGAAATTATAATCGCCGCAACGCCTATAAAGTATGAGCTGGGGGCTACCCACCATGCTCCGTCAAAGAGAGCGCCGGCAATAAGGGCGATTATGGGGAGCTTAGCTCCGCAGGGGATAAAGGTTGTGGTTATAATTGTCATTTTTCTGTCACGGTCGCTTTCGATTGTTCTCGAAGCCATAACGCCGGGGACGCCGCAGCCCGTACCGATTAACATGGGGATAAATGACTTTCCGGAAAGACCGAATTTTCTGAAAATTCTGTCCATAATGAAGGCAACTCTCGCCATATATCCGCAGGATTCCAAGAAAGCAAGGAATATGAAAAGTATAAGCATCTGGGGAACGAAGCCCAAAACAGCGCCTACGCCGGCGATGATACCGTCAAGAATGAGTGAGGATAACCATTCGGGACAGCTTATGCCCTCAAGAATATTGCCTGCTATTGTACCGATACCGGGGATAAATATGCCGAAGTCTGCCGGGTCAGGCTCTTCTGCTGCAAGAGCGGCCTCAAATTCGGCTATGTCAACATCAATGGTTTCTTCAATCTCGCCGTCCTCGTTTTCGATTTCAGCTACGGCGGAAACATCGTCTGAAGCTTCTATAAAATCGGCTATAACTGCCTCGTCAGCCTCTTCCTCTTCAAGAGTGGCACCGAATTCTTCCGTGTCTATGCCTGCTTCTTCGGCAGCCTCTACAAAGGCTTCGATTTCGGCCTGAGCCGTGTCAAAGTCACCTGCCGCTTCTTCATAGGCGCTTGTACCTATTCCGAATAAGTGCCAGCCGTCGCCGTCAAAGCCGAACAGGCCGTCGTTTGCCCAGTCTGTAGCTATGCCGCCTACGGTTGTAACGGAGATATAGTAAACGATTATCATTACAATAGCGAATATAGGCAGCGCCAAAATTCTGTTTGTAACGATTTTATCGATTTTATCGGAAACAGTGAGCTCGCCTTTCTTCTGCTTCTTGTAAATTCCCTTGAGAATAGAAGCTATGTAAACATATCTTTCATTTGTTATAATACTTTCGCCGTCGTCGTCAAATTCCTTTTCAACTCCGCCGACTACAGTCTTTATTTCGGCTTTAACGCTGCTGTCAAGCTTTAAATCTTCGAGAACTTTCTTGTCACCCTCGAAAACCTTAATAGCGAACCATCTCTCCTGAGATTTGTCGATTTTTCCTTTTAAAAGGTCCTCAATGTGGGCGATGGCGTGTTCCGTTTCGCTGCCGAAGGGGTGAAGAAGGCTTACTTTTTTAGCTTCCGCCGCCTTAACCGCCGTTTCCGCCGCTTCCTTTACGCCTGTTCCCTTTAAGGCTGAAATTTCAACAACGGGACAGCCCAAAAGCTTTGGAAGCCCCTTTGTGTCGATTTTGTCTCCTGCTTTTTTGACAACGTCCATCATATTGATGGCTACCACAACGGGAATACCAAGCTCCATAAGCTGTGTCGTCAAATAAAGGTTTCTCTCAAGGTTTGAACCGTCTACTATGTTTAAAATAGCGTCGGGTTTTTCATTTATAAGGTAATTTCTCGCTACAACCTCTTCAAGAGTGTAGGGCGACAGTGAATAAATACCCGGAAGGTCCATAATTGCCACTTCCTTGCGGAATTTAAGCTTGCCCTCCTTTTTCTCAACAGTAACGCCGGGCCAGTTTCCTACAAACTGGTTAGAGCCTGTAAGAGCGTTAAAAAGCGTGGTTTTACCGCTGTTAGGGTTTCCGGCAAGAGCAATTTTGATACTCATTTATTTTTCCTCCTTTAAATTTAAGGCTTATAAGGCTCAACCTTCGACCTGAATCATTTCGGCGTCTGCCTTTCTGATAGAAAGCTCATAGCCTCTTACGGTTACTTCAACGGGGTCGCCCAGGGGCGCAACCTTGCGTATGTCGATTGTAACGCCTTTGGTAATGCCCATATCCATAATTCTCCTTTTTACGGAGCCTGAACCCGTCAGCTTAACAACCTTAACGGTTTCGCCGACTTTAGCATCTTTTAAAGTTTTCATTTTTTCCTCCTTTATAATATAAACGCCTTTAAACCGCCGCGGAAAACAGCGGTATATTAAGGCATAGTTTACCTGTTTGAATATTGTATTATTGTGTTTAAACCATAATCTTCGAGGCCATCTCACGGCTTACGGCCACTCTTGCCTCTTTAACGTTGACAATAAGGTTTCCGCCTGTTGTGCTTATGACGGTAACCGTGCCGCCGGGGACAAAGCCCAAATTTTCAAGGTGCCGCCGGGTTTCTTCCCCGCCGCCTATTCTCTTTATAATATTTTCCTCTCCCTCGGAGCAAAATGTTAATGGCATCATAACAACCTCCATAATAAAAAATAAAGCATTAAAATTTAATTAGCTTGTTCTAACTATAGTTAGTTTAAACTAATACGCCCGTTTTGTCAATAGAATTTTTAAATTTTAGGGTAAAAAAACTGTATAAAATTTGTGTGTTTTTACTTTTAAAAAGCTTGACAAAGTTTATTTTTTGCACTTGACAATATGGTGTTATAATAATAGAGGGTAATTTTATGGTATATTTCTCTAAAAATCCAATTTAAAGAAAGCAGCTTATCTTCAAATCTATGAGAGTTTTTATGAGCCTAAATGAAAAGGAACCGCACATATGTCCTTACGCAGTTTTTTATATATTATTTGTCCGCGATACTTAGGGAAGCGATGATTAATTCGCCAAAGCAGATTTGCCGCAGATTTTTTCGAGGGCGCAGCCGAAGTCTGCAATGAAGCAGCAAATTCACGGCAGATGTCTTTTGCAGCTCTCTGCCCCTTGTCAATTTGGGTATAGTTGCCGAACCGCTTCTGTTTTAACACAGGGGGTTTTTGTTTTCTGCTTGAGGCTGAGGCCACCGGGGTCCACCTGCATAGCCGGTGATTTATTTTTCCGACTGCACAAGTAAAAGCCTTCCCTCCAAAAAGGAAAGGCCGAAGCGGCGGTAAAACTTAATTAGTAAAACGATGATTAATTTGCCGAAGCAATCGGAAAAATCGGCGGTGAAGATGCAAAGAGCCGATTAATCAGCGGTTTCTTAAACATATTACTTTTTCAAAAAGGGGCTGATAACGGCGGCTATGTCTCTTTTTTTAACCGTCCCCGTCAAAATCAGGGAGAAAGCAAAAATCAAACAAAGCGCCAAACAGAGTATCAAGGCGGACAAAGCCGAGGAAAACAGGGGGGATATGTATGCTTTAAGGCGGCTTACGCTAAGGGAAGCCAAAGCCGATGACAGGAGAGGCTTTAAAATAAAGTCGGAAAGGTTCAGGCTCAGGGCGGAATTTTTGTTTACTCTGTAAAGATTTAAGGCCGAGGTTATAAGCATACCGAAAAGGGAGCCGAAAATATAGCCGTATATGCCGAACCGGGGTATAATAAACCACACGGATAAAAGACAGATAAGAGAGCCGGTCAGACCGTTTATAAAAATAGACATCTGCTCCCCCAAGCCGTTAAGTATGCCGCTTAAAATCACATTCAGATACATAAAGGGACAAAGGAAGCTTAACATAAAGAGAATATCACCTATTGTCTCTTCGCCGTATATAAGGGAGCTTATTTCACCCGGCAGGGTTAAAAACAAAGCGGCGGCTCCGAAGCCCGTTACAGTGGCAAAAAGCACGGATTTTTCGGAGGTTGTCTTTATTGCCCTTGTGTTTTTTGCGGCACAGCTTTCCGAAATAGCAGGGACTATTGTTATGGAAACGGCGGTCAAAAAAGATGAGGGGAACATTATAAGGGGCATAGCCATACCGGACAGCTTTCCGAACTCACTTACGGCGGCGGTTTTTGAAAGGCCGAAAACCTCAAGGCGTGAGGGTATAAGTATGTTTTCGGCAGCCGAGAGAAGAGAGGATATAAGGCGGTTAAGGGTCAGGGGTATAACCATAGCCAAAATAAGCTTACAGGCGGAGGTTAGGCTTCGGCCTTTTAAGGCTCTTTTTCTTTCGGCACCCGTAAAAAGACTTATTAATATGTAGAAACAGGAAACAATTTCCCCTACGCACATACCCGTAACCGCTGCGGCGCAGGCGTATTCTATGCCCTTAGGTATTAAAATACCTCCTATAAGGAAAATAACCGCCATTCTTGTTATCTGCTCCACGACCTGCCCCACAGCCGGAGGCAGGGAATTTTGCAGGCCGAAAAAATGCCCCCTTATACAGGAGCTTAAGGCCATAAAGGGGAAGCAAAAGCAAATAAGCCTTAAGGAAAGAGCCGTTCTCAGGTCGTTTAAAAGTCTTTCGGCAATAAAGTCGGCGTTTTTGTAAATGAAACACCCCAATATGACGCTTGCACCCACGGACATAGCTGCCGACAGCTTTAAAATAAGAGAGGGCTTCCTGCCGGTGGCCTTTTCGGAAGCCGTCAACTTGGAGATAACGGTTGAAAAGCCCGAAGAGGATATACTCCAGACAAGCATATAAACAGGCACTATAAGCTGATAAAGTCCCATACCCTCGGCCCCTATAAGCTCCGCCATATAAACCCTGTAGAAAAAGCCCAAAAGCCTTGTGATTACGTTGGCTCCCGTTAATATAAAGGCTCCCTTAATAATTTTCCCCTTTTCCATAGTCCCAATAGCTCCGCTGCATACCCTTAATAATAAAGCTTATGCAGTTTTGCCGATATTAATTACACCGAAAAAAGCTTATAATTTATTCGGGGCAGTTTGAAAAACAACTCTGCAAACCGTGTAAAAAACTTTTTTAAAAAATATGTGATTTTTAGCAAAAAACTGCTTGAAAAAATTGTGAAATAATTATATAATTTTATTGGGAGATATTTTACAGGCGGTTATTAAAGAAACCTGTTCAGAAATTCCCCGCAGAGAAGGTTAAGAAACGGTTAAGAGAAGGTAATAAACAAGGGGGGGGTTAAATATGCTTGATTTCAGAGTAAACACGTTTCTCACGGTTTGTGAAAGCGGAAATTACACAAAAGCGGCTGAAAAGCTCGGATTAACTCAACCTGCCGTAACTCAGCACATAAAATTTCTTGAAGATCGATATAAGGTAAGGCTTTTTGTCAAAGAAGGAAAAAATATGCGCCTAACCGGCACAGGTGAGATTATGCGTGATATGTTTACCACGCTTAATGCTGACTGCCAAAAAATCGACAGACGTATAAAAAAATTAAACGGCGAACCCAAATCTCTGATTATAGGCGTGACAAATTCCATAGGCGAATATGTCCTGCCCTCAATTCTCAAAAAATATTTGGAAAGGGAGCCTGAGGCAAAAATTTCCATAGAGATCGGAAATACGGACGGACTCCTTGATATGCTCAAAAAAGGCAGGGCGGATTTCCTGATTTCAGAGGGGAAGTTTGATAAAAATACCTATTGCTGTAAGCTGTTTTCAAGGGAGAAATTTATATGCCTGTGTTCCGTCTCTTCGGAGCTTGCCGGAAAGAGCGTTTTTGTTGAAGGCCTTTTTCCTAACAGACTTTTCCTGGGAGAGACGGGCTCCGGCACAAGAGAAATTTTAGAAAATAATCTGAGACAAACGGGCTATTCAGCAGATAATTTCAGTTCGGTTACGGAAATAGGAAGCCTTAATGCCATAAAAGCCCTTGTTGCGGATAATTACGGAATATCCTTTATGTTTGAGGTTGCCGCCGCCGAAGAGCTTAAAACCGGCAGGCTTAAAAAGGTTGACATCAAAGGCTTTGATATTTGTCACGACTTTAATTTCGTATGTCTTAAGGACACAATGTTTATGGAAGATTTTAACAAGTTTTTTGATTTTGCGGTAAATAACATATAGACTATAAGGGACGGAGCAAGCTCCGCCCCTACAGTTGTAAAAAAAATAAGTTGACATTTTAAGGGCTTAGAGCTATAATAAACTTAAGAAAAAAATTTAAAACTTAAATCCGGGGAGCTTTTACGGCTGAGAGGGAATTTTTTCCGACCCGCAGACCTGATACGGATAATGCCGTCGTAGGAAGATGAGATATTTTTATAAATATATTTGTTTTTGACGGCGTGTCCTGTTTCAGACACGTCTTTTTAATGCAAAAAGCATTAAAAATAAAAAAATATACGGAGGTATTTATACGAGTTGTACTTATACTACACAGATGGACGCCGCAAGGCAGGGAATTGTCACAAAGGAGCTTAAGGCCGTTGCCGAAAAAGAGGGGATTGAAATATCCGAGCTTACGGAGCTTGTTGCAAAGGGGCAGGTTTGCATTCCCTGCAACAAAGTACATAAATGTATAGAGCCAAACGGAATAGGCTCTGCTCTGAGAACGAAAATAAACGTCAATTTGGGCATTTCCCGTGACTGCAAGGATATGGACGTTGAAATGGCAAAGGTTAAATCGGCGGTGGATATGGGCGCCGAGGCCATTATGGATTTAAGCTCTTTCGGGGACACGAGAAAATTCAGAAAGAAGCTTACCTCAGAGTGTCCTGCGGTTATAGGAACCGTTCCCATTTACGACGCTGTTGTATACTATCACAAGGCTCTGGGGAAGATTACAAGCGAGGAGTGGATAGACATTGTTAAAATGCACGCAGAGGACGGAGTGGACTTTATGACCATTCACTGCGGCATAAACAAAAACACGGCGGAAAGATTTAAAAAGAATAAAAGGCTTATGAATATTGTTTCGGGAGGCGGCTCCATTATATTTGCCTGGATGGAGATGACAGGCAGAGAAAACCCCTTTTATGAGCATTTTGACGAGATTTTGGAAATTTGCAGGGAGTACGACATAACCTTAAGCTTAGGCGACGCCTGCCGCCCCGGCTGTATAGAGGACGCAACGGACACAAGCCAAATTGAGGAGCTTATAACCTTAGGGGAGCTTACAAAGAGAGCTTGGGAGAAAGACGTTCAGGTTATGATTGAGGGGCCGGGTCATATGCCGTTGGATCAAATAGAGGCCAATATGAAGATTCAGAAAGCACTCTGCCACGGGGCGCCTTTCTATGTTTTGGGGCCTCTCGTTACGGATATTGCGCCGGGCTACGATCATATTACCCCGGCCATAGGGGGAGCCATTGCCGCCACATACGGTGCTTCTTTCCTCTGCTATGTTACCCCGGCGGAACATTTAAGACTTCCCACTCTTGAGGACGTTAAGGAGGGAATCATAGCCTCCAAGATTGCCGCCCATGCCGCCGATATAGCCAAAGGCATTAAAGGCGCCAAAGATTGGGATTATAAGATGAGCGCCGCAAGAAAGAAGCTTGACTGGGATGCTATGTTCGGCCTTGCCCTCGACCCGGAAAAGGCAAGACGCTACAGAGCCGAGTCTAAGCCCGAAAAAGAGGATACCTGTACAATGTGCGGAAATTTCTGTGCCGTTAAAAATATGAACCGTATTTTGGACGGCGAAATTGTTTCCACATTCGATGAATAAGATAAATAATAAAATGCGATTTTATAGATTTTATACAAAGCTCAGTTGAGGGCAGAACACAAGCCAAACGGGCAGGGCAAGCCCAGCCCCTACGGATAGGTAAAACCGCTCTATATTGAGCATTGAATATTTCAATTCACACCCCTGCGAGAGGGGTGACTTTATTATTCGCCCTTGACAACTTCAGTGAAGTCTATTTCAATTCACACCCCTGCGAGAGGGGTGACAAATGAAGAATTTCGGCTTGACGTTTTGGAATTGATTTCAATTCACACCCCCGCGAGAGGGGTGACGAGAATGTTGTTGCCAGTGAATTGAGTGATGAAATATTTCAATTCACACCCCTGCGAGAGGGGTGACGAAGTTTTTAGCGGCTTATATTGATGAGTGCAAAAATTTCAATTCACACCCCTGCGGGAGGGGTGACTAGTCCGGTTGAATTAAGATGTTTTCAACAAGAAATTTCAATTCACATCCCTGCGGGAGGGGTGACCCGTTTTGGATAAATATTTTTGCAAAAACACTTATTTCAATTCACACCCCTGCGGGAGGGGTGACGGCAAATATGGTCAGTTTTAGGCGGCGATATTTGCTGCGATTTGTTTAATTCTCACAAATTTGTGAAGAATTATTTGGTATAGTTGGTTTATTATGTTAAATAAGTCTAAAAGGAGACGGTTTTTATTGTGCCGAACATACGGGAAAATGTGTGTGGGCGAGGTCGGCGCAGATTGTTTTGAGCATTTTTAAAGCAGCAAGGGTTCTCCGGCTTGGATTTTTGAAGTTTTGCCCATTGTTTCTATTTTGTGTTTATAGGAATTGCCGAGGCGGTAGAAGCGAACAGAGTCTTTTTCGGAATCTATTACTTTTTTCAGGTCGTTTTTCAGCATTGTAAGCTGGGCGGCATCTACTAAAACCTCAAATACTGAGTTTTGTACACGTATGCCATAGTGTTCGCAGATTTTTGCTACTTTGCGAAGCCTTTTAGCTCCGGATTCACTTACTGCTTCCACATCATATGTAATAAGAACAAACATAGGTTTACCTCCGAAAAATAAGTATCTGCTGCTATCAAGTTGTTATCGCCAGACAAAGGGCGGATAGCGGTCTAAGTCACCCCTGAGAACCCTTGCAAAAAGCATAGCCTGAGTATGGGGGATTATGCCGATTTGAACCTTTTCGTTTAGGAATGGGTGGATAATGGTTGTTTCCTTTCGCTTCTGCCATGCGGAAATCAAGGTTCGCCTGCCCTTATCGTTTAAATAGACCTCTTGATAATTTGTGTCAAAATCCTTTTTTGTAAGCTGACCTTTGTTAAAAAGAGAAATCACAAAGCGGTCGCAAAGAGGAGACCGCAGCTCCTCCATAAGGTCAAGGGCAAAGGACATTCGGCCGGGGCGGAGAGTATGAAGAAAGCCTGCGGCCGGATCTAAGCCTACGGTTTCCATGGCAGACTGAACCTCCCGGGTCAGCAGAGTATATGTAAGTGAAAGAGCCGCATTGACTTCGTTTTTAGGAGGGCGTCTGCTTCTTGTTTCAAATTTCAGCTTCGGGTCTTTGGCGCTCAGCATATCGTCAAACCGGGCAAAATAAACGGAAGCGGCGGCACCCTCCACACCCCTCATAGAATCTATGGTTTCGCAGTCGGAAAGCTGTTTTGCCATTTGGCTTAGTATATTGCAGGCTGTTACAAGTGAATTCTGCTTTTGGGCGTTTTCGGTGTTTCTTGCATATCTCAGAAGAACGGTTTTACTGTTATTGATTTTACAGTAAAGCAAGTCCTTTACAAAGTTCAGGGAGAAGTTCAAGTCATCCATAGCTTTATATTGTGCTTTTCTCAAAAGCACATTTCCGCTTACCGGGCCGCAGACCCGGGCGTAAAATCTTCCCGTAGGTGAGAGGAATGTTATTGTTATTCCTTTTTCGGCACAGAAGCCTATGAGGGCAGTGGAAAAGGAGTTTTGACCGAAGCTTACTATAGCATCTATGTTGTGGGCAGGCACGCTCATTTTCTCTTCTCCGCCGACGTTTATGGCTATTGTTTCATTTCGGCAAAAAAGGCAGCTGTCCTGTGTCAGTACATAAAGTGTGTTTAAAAGCTTTTTCACAGTTTGACCTCCTCTCTTGCGTCTTGTTCTAACTGCTTACAATAGTTTTGCGCCGACTGTTTTGTTTTTGGCAGACAATATTCCCTGATTGAACACCGTTTGCATTTCGGACTGTATTTAGCAGGCGGTATCTTGGCGTTGTCTCTGATTTTACGGAGTATATCTGCGGTTTCTTGTACTTTGCTGCGAAGTTCCGGCGTAAGAGTAACAGCCTGCCGTTTATGGGAAGTAATGTAGAAAATCGCCCCCTCTCTAATCTTCGCTCCGTACATTTCTTCAAGACACATAGCCTGAGCACATAGCTGGATTTCATATTCCTCCTCCTGACGTACCAAACCGTGCTTATATTCAACGGGGTACAATTCAACGGCAAAATCGGCAGAGGGTATTTTACAGCCGGTTTCCGAGGCTTCAGCCTCTATACAGTCGCACTTTCCGTTTAGACCAAGTTTTTCCGAAAAAACGGGATATTCGTAAAGCTTAAGCTGTTTTCCTCTTCGTTCAATTCGCTGTGTGTGAACCCTTTCGTGTTCCGCCCGGCCCTTTGCCGTGTCGGCGCTTTCCTCCCAAATTCTTTCATTGAGAAGAAGGGCCGCACGTCTCAGGCAGTAGCCGGCCTGTGAAAGGAGAGGCAGAGGAAGATATTCCCTGTCATCATTCACAGCGGAACCAGCTTTCATCTTTCGGAAGGCTGCCCCAGCTTATAGGACCGTAAGGATTGGTTTGGAAGCCTATTTCAACACCTGACGGAGCCTTGTTAATGCTAACTTTTGCATCATAGTCTGTGAAGCTGCGGGGGAAGTCAACCTCCGGCTTCTTTTTTACCTCAACTAAGGAGAAAAGCTTGTGAGCCGGGGCACAGCCCAATTTTGCCTGACGGCTGCGCTGGGTTTCATCTGTGTCAGTGCCTACGTGCTTGAAAATTATAAGGGGAGAAACAACAGCCATTTCGCCCTTGCTGGCGGAGTGATCATGTTCGTACATATTTAAAATTGCTTCAAAAAGAATCCTTAAATCTTCGTCGTCAAAGCCTGTTTCAGCTGCCAAATTTGCGCTTATGAACCCTCTGACCTCGTAAAGTCCGAAGGGTATAAACTGCTTGCGGCCCATTGTTCTGAGCTTGTCCTCGGAAGTGCTGTTTTCTAATTCAATATAATTTTTCACTGTTTCTTCTACATTGTTTTTAAGCTTGTCAGTTGAGGCCATACGGGTAATCGATATATCTTGGGGCAGTATTGTATCTAAGCTTTTGCCGAATGTTATTTGAACAGGGCCTCTGACCTGACCGGCATTGGGACCTGTTGACATAACAGCACCGAATGTTCTGACATCGTAAAACATTTTGCATGCTTCCACTCTGCTTTTATAAATACTTTCTTTACCGGTAAATTTTTTACAGTCTTCTACTCCTGCTGCCCGTCTTGCTTCGGCAATGTGGCGGTTTATGTTTGTGGACTGCTGAATAATTATGTTCATACCGGGGCAGTTTTCATAGGCTGTGGTCACATAGTTGCGAATACGGCGTTTTGTGGCTACGTCGGTAATATAGCCCTTCATTGTCTGGGGGTCGATGCGAGGGGTGTTGCCCATATCGGGGTCGCCGTTTGGGTTTGCGTTTGTGCATGAAACGTAGTACATAAATTCATATCTGTTTTTGATAGCCATTTTTAGTCCTCCTTTTATTGATTATCTGTTTTACCGGTCGTTTCAGCTGCCTTTTTTTCGGCATCTCTTTTCTTCTTTTCGGCATTGTATTCATTAATTATTCGTATAAGCTCTGCCTGCATTTGATAATAACCCAAAGAAAACAGGCTTTGCTGTTCAAGATTTAAGGTTGCGGGTATTTTATCGCCTATAGCCAAATAACAATCACTCAGCAGCTTTGTATATGTGTTTTTCCAAAATGTGCTTGTTATTTTTTCCTGATGGTGGGTTGACTGACGTGAAAGTGTGTCAATAACCAAAGCGGGGTTTTGACTTGCCAATGAGTAATATCTTGAAATCATAGATGCATTAATTTCGGGCATAACCATTTTTTGTATGTTTGCATATACGCACATCAAAGCTCCGCAGTGATATGCCGCATCGGGGTGTTTGGGGTTATATTCTTCCATTAAAAATTCCTCCTTGTTTTCCGATCTGTGTTTTCTCATAAGCCAGACCTTAAGCCACTGTACCGCTCTCGAATTGGGAATGCTAAGTGTTTTGTTCTCATCGTCTGTTTCCAACATTTGGGAACGAATGTAGGCAAGGGCTCTGACAGCGGCACTGTCCGGCAGGGGCGTTCCGCTTATAATCGATGTCAATGTAACAGCGGTTAAGCCGGAAAGCTCCTTTCCCATTCTTTCATCTGTTTTTTTCTTGCTGCTTTTCTGCTTTGTTTTTGTTAAAAGCCCTTGGAAGCGCCAATTAAGTGTATATGGTATAACCTTTCCCGAACCGCTTCGGTTAACAAGGGATAAGTCGCTGTTCCACAGATCTAAGCTTTTTTGTAAATCTTCGTAGGAGCCATGTTCATAGCGTCTGACCATAACTCTGCCGTTTACACCGGAAAGAAGCATTATTGTGTAAACACTTGCCAAAGCAGGGCTGTTTTCTCCTGTTGAAATGCTTTCTATTTTTTTATTTGCAAGTCGGCGTTCCTCATAGGGGTTCTTGCTGTCATCATATTCATCGGAATCATCTTCTTCCTCTTTTTCAACTTCAATGCCAAAACCGCTTATTTCTATGGCAAGCATGTCGTTCTCTTCGGGAACTGGCTTGTCATACCAGTGAACAAACTTCATACCGGACAAAATTGGCGCATCCTTAAGTAGATTGTCAAGTCCGGCTTTTACATATGAAAAGGCTTCTTCCGAAACAGGGGCATTGGCGCTTTGCTTTAAATTGTATGAACAGAAGGAATTTTTATCGAAGCATATAAGTGAGCTGCCATTGCTGTTGCCACCTACATCCGCCAGACCTGTGACAGTTGGTACTGTGGCAACAGGAGCTGTTGGCTGACCGGTAATAAGGCAGAGAGTTTTGTTGTTATCGGTTTTAGTGCCTTTTAGCCGACTGAGGAAGCCCGGCCACCAAGTCTTAACGGCTTCAGACTTTAAAACAGAACCGCCGTTAACCTCAAAAGAAATTCTGTCAAGGGGCTTTATTTTTCTGTTTTTTGCTTCCTCGCAAATTTTGCTGAAGGTTTCTGTGTCTTCCAAGGCTTTAAGGCAGATAAGAAGATCAGGTTCAAAGCTGCCCCCTTCAGAGAGGGAATTTCTAAAAAATTTGCTTTTGAGCTGTGAGGGCTCTCCTAAGACAATGTCAGATTTTTCAGCCAAAATGTTGCTTTTGTCTTTGCCTCTGATAAGGCTGCCTGCATCGGGACACAGCACAGCCTCCGCACTTCCGGGAACAAAGCCCAAAAAGTCTCCGGCGGAAGAAAGGGAAATGTAATATTTTATTATTTTCGGGGCATATCCGGGAGGAACAGCCAAGCCCTCCCTTACTGCGTAATCATAAAGAGCCTTCAGCATATTACCCCTCCTTTAAAAACTAAATCGCTGTCATAATCGGGAACTTCGATTACCCCCTGTTTCATAACAGCGTGATATAATGAAAGCTTTGTTTTTACTTTTTTGCTTACGGAATAATCG
Source organism: Clostridiales bacterium (assembly GCA_021201395.1). Taxonomy (GTDB): domain Bacteria; phylum Bacillota; class Clostridia; order Lachnospirales; family CAG-274; genus JAJQCI01. Next base: position 25,517 of record JAJQFB010000001.1, read on the forward strand.
TGCAAGTCGAAAATATCATAAACCATATAACCTGCATCAAGATCAAAGGGAATAGGCTGTCTTATGCCGTCGCTTTCTTCAAAATATGCGGCAAATTCCCTCAAGCCCAGCGAGGGCTGCATAAAGCACTTACCGCCTCTTATACGGCGAAGCGCCTGTTCGTAAAGCTGCTGCGGTGAGCCTTTAAAGCTCGGTCTGGGGCAGATTGTGGCGGTAATTCGATAGCGAACATCCTGCAGGGCTGTGGTTTGCCTTTGAGTTCTTTCATCGTCTGTGTAAATGGGTTTTAGCCGAACTGTTGCTTTAACCTCGTTTCGCTTAAAGCTTATGTAACGAATGGGGTTTAAGACCTCAATCCTGTTTATTTGCCAGTAGAACTCTACCGGCTTGCTGTAAATGGCAGAATACATCCCTCTTGCCGCCGAAGGAGTAGGAAAAGGATATGTCAGCCTTTCAACTTTACCGTAAGGGGGACCGAAACAGGCAAAGTCACCCCAAAATTCAACAGAAATTTGTTCCATTGGTTTAATTTCACCTCCGTAAATTAATGTTCAGTCTGTGACGGAAAGCCGGCACAGAATATATCATAAAATGGTTTCAATTCTCAGCTGACAATATTTCAGCTGTCCATTTAGTTATATATTCTACAATAGTGCTTATCAAGACCTTTTTAAAAAAAATAATTTTTCGAATTTTGGCTTTGAAACTGTAAACCCATTGAATCGGTATATTGTGATTCTGCACCGGTATTTAATATGTAAACATCGCTTGAAGTTTTTCCCTTATGGCCTTTTTCACGATAGTAAAGATATTCAACAGGATAACCGCTGTTTTCTAAATTTTCAAAGGTATTTACTGTAATAGGTGCCGCTTTCTTAAGCCAAGCGGCATCAATTCCATCTTCAAGGGGTTCACTTCGAAGTTCTTCATAAAACGCCATTTGCTTTTTGTAGGGAACCAAAGCCTTAAAGCCCTTATTGTTAATAAGCTTATATTCCTTTTCTGTGGCTTTATAGTCCGTTCCCATTATTGCGTCTGTCAGCTTTTTGCTGTCATTTTGCTTTTCAAAAAGCAGCTCATAGTAATTTTCTGTAACTGACGGATCGTTAATATCAAGCTCATTTTTTTGACTTCTTGAAAGTAAAACCTTAACCCTGCCTGCACCGGTTCCGTACCAATCGTCGGGGTAAAGCCTGCCCTCTTCTTCGGGCTCGAAAACAGTTACTTCTCCTGACTTCAGTTTACCGTTTCTGTTACATCTTCCTGCTGCTTGAATTACAGCTTCAAGAGGGGCCAAAGCCCTAAACAGTGTTTCAAAATCCAAATCAACACCGGCTTCTATACACTGGGTGGAAACAACCCGACAGCAAAGCCCGGCTTTTTGTCTTTCTTTGATTTCCGCTATAATATCCGATCTGTGGTCGGGGCAGAGATCGGTTGTTAAAAAATATGTACCTTCCCGGCCGCTAAGCTCCTTTATAGCCTCATAGGTTTTTCTGGCGTGTGCCCTCAAATTTACGATAATACAGGAATTATTTGATTTTGCGGCATCTTCGGCAACATCTTCCAAGGCTGTCGGTTTATCCACAGACCATTTAACATCTGTACGCTTTAATGCCTTAAACATAAAAGCATTGTCCGGCATTATTTCCGTCAGCTTCCACTCCACATTTTCAATTGTATCAAACTTTGGCTGTGTGGCTGTGGAAAATACTATTGTGCGGCCGTAATGTTCGCAAAGCTCTTTTACAGCATAGATTGTTGCCCTTGTTAAATGCGAGGGCAGACTTTGGGCTTCGTCAAAAATAATTACACTGTTTGCAATATTGTGAAGCTTTCGGCAGTCTGTGGGCTTGTCGGCAAAAAGGGCTTCATAAAATTTAACTGAGGTTGTTATTATAAAAGGAGCATCCCATTTTGCGGCGTGTTCCCTTGCGGCTTCATCAAGGCTGCTTTGGCTGTGATCCTGTAAAATATCGGGAACAATTGAGGAATAAGCAGCGGCTGTCTGCTCTGTAAGGGATAAAAAGGGCAAAGCCAAAATGATACGTTTTTTCTTATTCTTAATGCAGTGGTGCAGGGCAAAATTAAGAAGAGCAAGAGTTTTTCCCGTTCCCGTAGGCGCAGTCAGCGTAAACAAACCGCTTCCCCGGTTTTCCCCGGCAGTACCGCAGGCTTCAAAAAGCTTGTTTCTTATGTCATTAAGCTCAGAATCTGAATCCGATGTTTTGCGTAAATTTTCCATATATGTATTTAAATTATTTAAAATAACCTCCGGCTTAAGCTCCAAAACCTCCGGCTCCTTTTCCGACGAAACGGTATAGTCCGCATCTACAAGGCAGGAAAACAACATTCTCGTATACATCATTTTTTTGACATAATATTCAACGGTTTTGTTTTTATCCTCCAATATAAAGCTGAATTTTTTGAAATGTGACTTCCATTTCGGAAAATCCAAAACAAAGGCATGAAGAGCCTTTTCATATTTATCTTTACCCGACAAGGCGCTTGCTTTTCCGTCATTACAAACAACAGGATCCTCGTTTTTAAAATTATCATTTATGTATCCTTTAAGCTCATAATAAGGCTTAAGACTGCTGTGATGTGCGTTAACTGCTTCGATAGCTGCTTGATACACAGGAGAAATGTTTTTTCTTCCGATAAGCTTTGAAAGCAATGTTAAAACAGTTCCGCCGCAAACGGCATGGTCAACCCCTGTTTTTGTTCCGTTGAGGACATCTTGAAAATCCTTACTATATTTTCCGAAATCATGAAAAAGTCCGCAAAGGGCAGCTTCGTCGCCTTGACCGAACTCACTGCCGTAAACCGCCGCCAGCTTCGAAACCTTTCTGCAGTGCTCCCCAACTGTCTCCCGGCTTCCGTCCTCCCTCGGAGACTTTGCGTAATATTCTTTAATTTCCGCCATATAAATTCTTCCTTTCGATATTAATATTATAAACTTAACTATACTTAAAATGCTGTCAAAAAGCAATAAGTAACTATCTGTTTCTAACTGTATTTATATTTTACCACTATAATATGTAAAAAATTTTACGCTTACAGCAAAAATAAAAAATATTTTTTGAATTTACAGTTGGTTATAATTTTGGATAAATCATATCATAGACAATTTTATGTTTTTTATTATAAACAGTGCTGAATATGAATAATATAGTAAAAAAATAGGCAGGTAAGAATAATGTTTAGAATTAAAAAAATTACTGATATGTGTCCTTTTTCAGCAGAATGTTTACTGTGTTGATTTTCAGAGATTACCACAATACTTTTGATTGAACCCACTCTTGATTTTGTCATATATTCGTAGGGTATCTCTCTTTTTATTCTGTATACTCAAATCCCTCATCTGTACACCATCGAATTGCAATCTGCTTATAAGCCTGTGCCTGATAATCATACCATTGCTGCTCAATACCATAATAATAAATTGTGTTCTTAAATCTTCGAAATGCGCCCTTGCCGCGAATAGCATTCATCAATTCATTTCGTATTGCTGCCATATGGAAGGTGTCTGCAAAATCCTCCATAATACTGTATTCGTGTATATCAAATTTTGTGGGAAAACGATAGAAATGGTTTTCTGATGTTTCTATTAATTTTTCGGTTTCTTCATTATCATCATCGAAATCGCTGTCTCCCAGCCAGACCGTTTCACCGGTTTGCGAATCATAAAATCCTGTCCAATTGTCATCAGCCTCTTCTATAGCATCAATAACCTGCTGTAATTTTATTTTCATAATCAGTTCACCTCAATTCCTTAAATGCTGCAATATGATTTCTGTCAAAAAGATTGATATAGATTTACCTTGGGAACCGCTGATTAATTAGCTCTTCGCATCTTCACCACCGATTTTTCCGATTGCTTCGTCACGCATTTTCAACATAGGCTCCGACTATGCCCTCAAATGCCTTCCTCACACTCGAAAAAATCAGCGGCAAATCTGCTTCGGCGAATTAATCATCGCTTCCCTTGCCAAATATTCAAATAAGCAGACATAACAAGATTTTCATATGTTCCTGTAATTCCTGTTTTATATTGCCGATTTTTATTATACCATATACGGTGATTTTAAGTCAATTAACGCGGCGGTTAATTATTGAGTTAAACGGAGGCTCTCTTTGTAGTTGCGCGATTAAAAGTCCGCCTACTTGGCTATATCCCGGTTCAATTACAATTCATGGTACATAAATCTTTCCATAGTACATAAATCTTTCGAAAATGATAATGATATAAGAAACAAGAGCGTTGTCGGTAATAGTCAAATTATAGATGCCGAATATATATTATTTAAAACTGCTTGTAATACGCTTGCATTTTGCAGTCGGAAAGGTTATAATAAGCCTATAAAATATAAATTTTTACAGGATGGTGATATTATGGCAAGAACATCAAATGTATTTGCAAGGGTTGAACCGGAAATAAAGGAACAGGCAGAAAGTGTATTAAATCAGCTTGGTGTATCAATGTCAAATGCTGTCGGTATGTTTTTAAGGCAGGTTATTCTTCAAAGAGGAATACCCTTTGAAATGAAGCTGCCTGACAGGGCTCCTTTGGCAATGGGAAATTTGACAAAGGAGCAGTTTGATGCGGAAATTACAAAAGGAATGGACGACATAGAAAACGGCCGGGTTTATTCAATTGATGAGGTTGAAAATGAAATGCAGAGGCTGTATGATGTATGAGATGGAATATTAAGGAAGCAATGAACTGATTAATCAGCGGTTCCTTAAATTTTCAGTACAGTCTCGGGATGATTTAAAGGAAGTGCATGAATATATTGCCTATAGTCTGCTTGTGCCGGAAACAGCAGGCAGACAATTACAAAGAATTTTAAAATCAATACGAGGGCTTGACCGAATGGCACTTTTCAGTGGAGCAATACTGTTTGCTTGATTTTGCGGATGACGAATATGAAACAGACGTAAAGTTCAGTGAGGTTTTGGCGGCAAAAGTCCGCGGGTCGAAGAAATGCGGAGCAGATTGGATGCTTGATTTAAAATAAAAACCATTGATACCGATGCACTGGCTGAGTATCAGGACGAGTAAAATATCCTATAACCTACAATAACATAAACAAACTTTATTTTTGAGGAGAATAGACTGAAATGACGGAAAATATGCGGGAACTTAATTTTATATTTACGGAAAATGATTTTTACCCCGACGGAAGAGGGGTTCAAGACGGTGAAGGTGGGTGGTATCGGGCTTTTGATGCTGACAGATATTCAACTCTTTATCATATGGGTTTTAAAGAAAAAACGAAAAATATGTCGGCTGCAGGAGAGTATCTTTATTTGCTGTTAACAACATTTTTTGATTGCCTTACAAGGCTTTCAGAGTTGGAACTTGCAAGAGAAGCTGTTAAGCCTCTGCTTTCAGAGGAGCAGATGGAGCAGCTTCTTTTTTCCGTTCCCTTTGCCGTAGGGGCGGAGTATATTGACGAAAACTGGATTTTACATATTTTCGAAAGACTGACAAAGGTTTTTGCCGATGAAATAGCGGCTTATGAAGGAACTGTTGCTATGTATTTGGCGGAAAACACACAGCAGCTTCATGTTCCCGAGAGGATATTTTTTCACCTTGTAGAGCAGAAAGACGAATTCTATCCCTTTGCTTTTCTTGCCACATACGCCACAAAAGAAAACAGCGGCAAAATCAGGCACATGCCCCTGAAATATGCCCTGACGGAATATAAAAACGATAAGGCTAAGCTTCTTGCCCTTCTTTCCCGTTTAAACCGGGCTTCCGAGGTGTCGCCTTTAATCTGCGGCTTTGTTGAAAGCGGAGAAATGTTTCACCCTCTTCGTTTAACAGCGGAGGAGGCCTATGAATTTTTAAAGGATGTTGAAGCCATAGAAAAAACGGGAATTTTATGCAGAATTCCAAACTGGTGGAAGAAAAAATCAATGAGCCTTTCTATGTCGGTAAATTTGGGAGAAGAACGACCTTCTTTCTTGGGTTTTGATACCATAATTTCTCTTAAGCCCCGTCTTACGGCTGAGGGAGAGTATTTAAGCGAGGAAGACATAAGGGTTCTTTTAGGGCAGACAGAAGGCCTTGCTCTTTTAAAAGGAAAATGGGTAGAGGTTGACCATAAGAAGCTAAAGGCACTTTTAAAGCAAATGGAGGGATTTCCCGAAGCAGTTACACTTAAACAGGCTATGCAGATGCAGCTGAGAGAGGATAAGCTGACAGCCGATGTAGGGGCGGCGGTTACAAACGGAAAATGGCTTGCGGAACTTTTCGCAAACCTGAGAAACCCGAAGAATATGGAGTCGCCGGCATTTCCGAAAGATTTTTGTGCCGTGCTCCGCCCTTATCAGGAAAACGGCTATACTTGGCTTAATTATATGGGCAGGCTGGGCTTCGGCGCCTGTCTTGCAGGCGATATGGGTTTGGGGAAAACAGTGCAGGTTTTGGCATATTTGGAAAATATGCGTGAAAACAACAAAGACGCAAGAACCCTTTTAATTGTTCCGGCTTCTCTTATAGGAAACTGGCGGAAAGAAGCGGAAAAATTTTCACCTAAAATGGATTTCCTGATTCTTCACGGTAAAACGGCATCGGCTTTAAATTCATATTTTGAAGAAAACAAAGCCTTTCTTACCATAACAACCTACGGTATGGCGGCAAGAATTAAGGCTCTTAAGAAAACAGAGTGGGACTGTATCGTCCTTGACGAGGCTCAGGCTATTAAAAACCCTACTACAAAGCAGACAAGAGCCATTAAGGAAATTTCTTCAAAAGGAAAAATCGCTATGACAGGTACGCCTATTGAAAACAATCTTACAAATTTATGGTTGCTGTTTGACTTTTTAAATAAAGGTCTTTTGGGAACGTCCAAGGAATTTAGGGAATACTGCAAAAGGCTCAACGACAACCCCCAAGGTTATCAAAGGCTTAAGACTATGATTTCACCTTTTATGTTAAGACGGCTTAAAACGGATAAAAATGTTATTGCCGACCTGCCTGATAAAATAGAAAGTATAGATTATGTTTCATTGTCAAAGAAACAGGTTGTTCTTTACAGAAGAGCCGTTGCCGAAACGGAAGAAAAAATGAAGGAAACCATCGGCATAGCAAGAAAGGGCATTATTCTTTCTGCAATTATGAAGCTTAAACAGATATGCAACCACCCCGATCAATATTTGGGGCAGAACAACTTTTCCGCCGATGACAGCGGAAAGCTTCAGCTTTTGAGGGAAATATGCTCTACAATTTATGAAAAAAGAGAACGTGTAATCGTTTTTACACAGTTTAAGGAAATTACGGAACAGCTTGCTGATTTTCTTAAAACCGTTTTCGGCTGTGAGGGCTGTATTCTTCACGGCGGAACCCCGGTAAAAAAGAGAAACGAAATTGTTGAAGCCTTTCAGGGAGACAAATATATTCCTTTTATTGTTATTTCCGTTAAGGCCGGAGGAACGGGGTTGAATCTTACAAGGGCAAATCATGTTATACATTTTGACCGTTGGTGGAATCCGGCGGTTGAAAATCAGGCAACGGACAGAGCCTTCCGCATAGGTCAGAAAAAGAATGTAATAGTACATAAATTTGTATGCAGAGGAACAATAGAAGAAAAAATAGATGAAATGATAAGGTCGAAAACGGAACTGGCGGATAATATTATAGGCTCAGGCGGAGAACAGTGGATAACAGAACTGAGCAATGAAGAGCTTATGTCAATGCTTCGTCTGGATATAGGCAAAAAGTGAGGTGTTTGCAGTGAAAAACTATTGGGAAACAGGAAACTATTCACAGCCGACGGCAAGTGAACTTCGTTCAAAATCAAAGGCGAGCATAAATAAGGAAGAAAAAAAGGGAAACATACTTGAGCCTGTGGTTATAACGGGCAGAAAAATCACCAAAAAGTGGTGGGGGACGGCTTGGCGTGAAAATCTTGAGCGATATGCCGACTATGAAAGCCGCTTAGACAGAGGGAAACGGTATGTAAGAACAGGCACCGTTGTGGATTTAAAGATTCAAAAGGGTAAAATCCTTGCCAGAGTTCAAGGTGCGAGAAAAATACCCTACAAGGTCGAAATTCGCATAAGTCCGCTGTCGGAGGAAAAGTTCAAAAAATAATAAAAAAATGCGGAAGAAAGATTCAAAATATGGAAGAGCTTATGCTAGGGAATATTCCGCCTGAGCTTCAGGAACTCTTCTGTGATGAGGACGGTCTCTTCCCAACCCCTAATGAAATCAGCTTCAGCTGCAGCTGCCCCGACTGGGCTATAATGTGCAAACACGTTGCCGCTGCCCTTTACGGAGTAGGGGCAAGACTTGATGAACAGCCTCTTTTGTTCTTTGAACTCAGGGGAATCGATCCGGATAAATTTATATCTGTTGCTGTCGAAAACAGAGTTGAAGAAATGCTTGCAAATGAAAATAAACCAAGCCGCCGAATCATAACCGATACAAATGCTCTCGGCTTATTTGGCATTTCGGAGTAGGGATCTGTGTTTTGGGCTCGGTTGGTTTTGCGGGTAAAAAATGCAATAATGCAGATAGTTAAGCTGCTTGTTTATGTAAGAGATATATTTTTAGGAAGTGATAAAAAATCGCAAAATAAAGGGGTTTCACTAATCTGACAAAGATAAAGCCGGATAGTGAAAGCCCTTATTGTTTACCGAAGCATATTCAAATAGAAATTATTATGGAAATTTTTTTACAAAAAATATCTACTGTTACTCGTGGTAGGTATTTCAAAATATTTTATGATAAAAGCCATAATATTCTCATAATATAGTAAAAAACAGGTGGTTTAGAATGACAACTAAAATCAGAAAATTTATGGGTAACATTTGTAAAAATTCCGTGGCCGTGTATGCTTCGGTTTTGGGAACTGTTTGCCTTGCGGGGTTATTAGGTATAAGACCGCTTATGCTGTTGAAAACGGCGGAGGTATCGACGGCGAGGAAGGCATTGCCGATTTATTGTGTGGACAGGGATGACAACAAGATTGCTATATCGTTCGATGCAGCTTGGGGAGCGTATAGATTAAGAAAGAATTTTACACACTGTGTGTAATAGCCCGAAACCCGCATAAATTAGCGAAAAACTGAGGTTTTGCTCATTTGCGGATCTCGGCTGATTTAATATTGTTTGTTAAATTAGCCGAGGTAAGACAGGAAAATTTATGCTAAATAATATGCAAATGTGTTTTGATTAGAAATATACCGCCTATATGGCTTGGTCGATATATGCGCTTAAAATTTTTTCTGCTGTACTTGTAAATTATGAGGTTGTGTGTTATCATTATATTATAAAGAAGAGACTGTAAAAAGTTTTACGAGGAATTTTACAGAAATAAGAGGTGGTTATTATGGGCAGGGCAGATATTTTGACTAAGAATTATGTTAAGAATAAAAAGGTGTTTGCGGATGCTTTTAACTATTATATGTATGACGGCAGGAAGGTTATAAATCCGGATAAGCTGTATGAGGTGGATACGGCGGAGGTGACTGTTCCTTATGGAGAGGACGAAGCAGGAGTTATTGTACAGCCTGTGCAGAAAATGAGAGATGCTGTTTATTCTGTTATAACTGACGATAATGCTGTTTATATGCTGTTGGGAATTGAAAATCAGTCTGAAAGTCATTATGCAATGCCTGTTAAAAACATGCTTTATGATGCAATGGAGTATGCGGCACAGGTTCAGGAAGCGGCGAGAAGCCATAGAAAGGCGGAAAACTATGGCAGCAGTGCCGAATTTTTGTCGGGCTTTCATAAGGATGACAAGCTTTTGCCGGTTGTGACATTAGTTATATACTGGGGAGACGGAGAGTGGCTTGGTCCGAAATGTCTTTACGATATGCTCAGTGTGCAGGATGAATCTGTACTTAGATTTGTGAGCAATTACAATATAAATTTGATAATACCGGATGAAATGACGGATAAGGAAGCGGAAAAATTCGGTTCTGATTTAGGCAAAGCACTTATGTATATTAAGAATATGCGAAGCCCTAAAGAATTGAGCAAAATGATTGTTGATGAAAGATATAAGACTATTGATGTTGAAACAGGCATTTTGCTAAGTGAGCTTATGAATTTTAAGTATACTGTTCCAAAAAATGAGGAGGCAATGGACATGTGTTATGCAATAGAATATCTTGTAAATGAAGCATCTGAAAAGGCTGCAAAAGAAGCGTCAATATTGACAACGATTGATAACTTTCGTGAGTTTGGTGTTGATGATAAGATGATTGAAGAAAAGATTATGAGCAAATTTAATCTATCACAGGAAAAAGCCAAGGAGTATATGATTGGTAAGAGTGCGTAAATTGATTTGTAAAATTATAATCTGATAATTTTAGTGAAAGAAAAGGCATAGGTTCACATTTAAGTTGGATTTATGCCTTTTTGCATAAAGGGGATTTTTATGAACAGGGAAGAAATGCTGCGGAAAAGAATAGATGAACTTGAGAAAGAAAACAGATATTTAAAAGGCTTGCTTGATGAGGCCGGCATAAGCTACGAAAAATTTGACTTTGAGAAGAGTAAAGAACCATATGATGAAAATCAAGGAGAAAGAATTATACACAGGGAGATAACTCCGGAGGACGCAAATTTGTTTTTCAGTATGTTTTGGGGTCGGACGGATGTTTACAGCAAGAGAGTTGTTAAAAAGGTTACGGGCGAGGTTGGTTACTTTCCTCAGTGTACTAATTTTTGGAAAAGCGGCTGCCACAGAAAGAACGGAAGTAAAGTTAAGTGTAAAGATTGTACAAAGCGGTCTTATAAAAAATTGGAGAAACAACATAAATAGCACATTTAAAGGGAGAATCTCCAAATGGAACAGATGTAATAGGGATTTATCCGCTTTTGGTCGACAACACTTGTCGATTTATTGTTTTTGATTTTGACAATCACGGGAAAGATGGCGAAAAGTGCGATTTTGCAAATAGAGATGATGAGTGGAAGGAGGAAGTTGACACCCTCAGAAATATTTGCGGATTGAACGGCATAGATGCACTTGCAGAAAGATCAAGGTCGGGAAAAGGTGCTCATTTGTGGATTTTCTTTCAGAAGCCCATAGAAGCGGCATTGGCAAGGAAATTCGGCAATGCTTTGCTCAGAAAAGGTGCGGAAAGCTTTAATTTGAAATCTTTTCGGTATTATGACAGAATGCTGCCAATGCAGGATTATCTTCCGGCCGGCGGTTTGGGGAATTTGATTGCCTTGCCTTTGCAGGGACAGGCTCTGAAAGAAGGCAACAGTGCTTTTATTGATGAAAACTGGAATGCCTATCCGAATCAATGGGAGGTTTTGTTCAGCAAACACAAGCTTTCCAAGGAGTTTATCGAAAGTAAAATTAAGGAATGGGGCATTTCGAATTTTGTTGAAACAGGACAGCTTGAAAATGATGAAAAGCCGTGGGACAAGGCTAATCATTTTATGCCGGAAGATGTAGACGGAAAAATGAAAATTGTTCTTGCAAATGGTGTTTATGTTGACACAAAAAATTTAAAGCCGAGAATTCAAAACCAAATTAGGAGAATGGCGGCTTTTCTTAATCCCGTTTATTTTAAAAATCAGGTTATGGGATTGTCAAATTTTGCAAATGCAAGATATTTTTATTTGGGTAAGGATGAGAACGGTTATATAAAAATACCGAGAGCTTTGCTTGAAGATTTGACTACCCAATGTGATAAATTTAATGTAAAATATGAAATGGAAGATAATCGCTGTAAGGGAAGCAATATAAGTGTTGAATTTAACGGTGAACTTAGGGAAATACAATCAAAAGCAGCGAAAGTGCTGACTAAATATGACTGTGGAACTTTAAATGCGGCGACAGCTTTTGGAAAGACGGTTGTCTGCTGCAGCATAATTGCACAAAAGAAAGTGAACACGCTGATTATTTTACAGTCATCGGCATTAATGGAGCAATGGGCGGAAGCACTGAACAAATTTTTGGTTATAAATGAAGAACCTCCCGAATGTGAGACACAATCGGGAAGAATAAAACGGCGAAAAAGTGTTATAGGAAGCCTTCAAGGTGCACACGATTCTACTACCGGAATTATCGATATTGCTATGGCAGGTTCTATTATTAAAAAGGGCGAGTACCATAAACGTTTGAAAGAATATGGACTTGTAATACTTGATGAATGTCACCATGCGGCTTCAGACACAATAGTTGATGTGCTTCAAGAGGTCAATGCAAAATTTGTTTACGGAGTAACGGCAACACCTTTTAGGGGCGATGGTTTGGAGAAAATAAATTATATGCTGCTCGGACCTATAAGATACAAATTCACATCGAAAGACAGGGCTAAGGAGCAAGGCATTGCCCATTTGGTTTACCCTCGGTTTACAAGAACAGTTGCACCAAGGTTCAAAACAGAGAAAATGCACCCGAATGAAGCCTATGAAATTATAAGGAATAATGAGGATAGGGATAAGCTGATTTTGGAAGATGTAAGGAAATGTGGCGGCGAAGGCAGAACTCCTGTTGTGCTCACAAAGTATATTGACCATGCAGAAAGACTTTACGAACAACTTAAAAACTGCGCTGACTATGTCTTTTTGATGACCGGAACAAGCTCTAAAAAGGAGCACAGAAGAATTTTGAAGGAAATGAATTTTGTTAAGGCTGATGAAAGTATGATTCTTGTGGCAACAGGCAAGTTAATCGGCGAGGGCTTTGACTTTCCAAGACTTGACACACTTATTATGGCGGCACCTGTTGCATGGAAGGGTGTTGTAGAACAATATGCCGGCAGACTTAACAGGGATTATGACGGAAAAGAAAGCATAATAATTTATGATTATGTTGACGGTCATATACCAATGTTCGAAAAAATGTATCATAAACGGCTGAAAGCGTATAAACAAATCGGCTATGAGATTTTTTCGGAAAACATGACTTCAAAGCAAAATGCAAATTCTATTTTTGACATAGATAACTATGAAAAAGTTTACAAACAGGGTTTGTCGGAAGCTGAAACAGAAATTATCATTTCAAGTCCTGTTATCAGCGGCAAAAAGGTGGATGAGCTAATATTGTTCCTCAAAGAAAAACAGGAAGCCGATATCAAAATAATAATCGTTACATTTAAACCCGATATGTACGGTTTTGGTGACAGCGGATACTGGGCGGGGCTTCACGAAAGAATGAGAATGGCAGGCTTTGAAATGAACCTAACGGAAGACTACTGCGAGCATTTCTGTATTATAGACCGAGAAATTGTTTGGTGCGGAAGTATGAATTTCCTCGGAAAAGAGGAGACTGAGGATAACTTGATGAGAGTTTGCAGCAAAAGCATTGCCGCCGAGCTTATGGAAATGACATTTGGACAGGCAAAAAGTAAGTGACTGTATAATATTTTATGATAAAAGCTGTAATCTTTTCATAATATAGTAAAAAAACAGGTGGTTTATAATGACAAACAAAATCAGAAAATTTATAAAGAAAGTTCGCAAAAATTCGGCTGTTGTGTATGCTGCGGTTTTAGGAGTGATATGCCTTGTGGGTTTATTTGGGATAAGACCTCTTATGCCAATGTCATTTAGTTAACATAACAAGATGAATAGCAAATTCTTCCATTTAGTG
>JAJQFB010000041.1 GCA_021201395.1 Clostridiales bacterium
ACATTATACAATTATTCGAAGTTGATGTCTATTTTTGTACAACTTTTTATTTTTGTTCATTTATAGTTATATAATGTCATCGGAAAAAATCAACAGGGAGTGAAAAATAAAATGATAAAAATAAGTGAAATTAAGGAGACGGCTTCTGAGGTCTTTCATACGGAGCTTCAAAAAAGAACATATCAAACCCTCTGTGAGCTTAAAATACCCTTTCATAGGGTTGATACAGACAAGATTATTACAATGGAGGACTGTGAGGCGGTTAATTAAAGGCTTCAAATGAATATGGTTAAAACGCTGTTTTTGTGCAATCACAGACAGACCGAATTTTATCTTTTTATTATGCCGGGAAACAAACGTTTTAAAACAAAGCTGTTCAGTTCTGCTCTAAATATTTCACGGGTGTCCTTTGCGCCGTCTGAAAAGATGGAGGAAATGCTTGAAACAAGCATAGGGGCGGTTCTTATTATAGGCGGTGCCCTTTGGGACGAGCTTAGACAGGGGAAATTTAAAACACCTGAAAACATATAATTTTCTGTCGTATTTTAAAGACTTTGATGGTAAAATAAATATATAAGGGGGGGATAAAATGAAGCTGACAAGTTATGCTTTAAAAAAGCTGGGCTTTGCGGATTTAAACCCGATAAATATCGATATAGATGATATACGTCCCGATATATTGGACAAAATAAGCCCGGAAACAAGATTGGAACTGGAAAACGAATTTCAAAACTTAAATTTAAGCAACGATTTTCTTTTCTGCTATGGTTTATCCGATGCTAAAATTTGTAAAATGCTTTTGGAGGAGATATTAAACATTTCCATAGGAAAAGTCGTATATAATGAGAGACAGAAAACCATTAACAATGAATTTCTCGATAAGGGTATCCGTCTTGATGTGTATGTAAACGATGACAAGGGCACTGTATATAATATTGAAATGCAGGCGGTGGAAAGAGACGATATAGCAAAAAGGAGCCGTTATTATCAAGGTAATATTGACGCAAACAATTTGAAAAAAGGAAGTCTGTATAAAGATTTAAAGGACAGCTATGTGATTTTTATATGCTGTTTTGACCCTATTAAACAAGGCGGTTTTAAATATACATTCAGAAATAACTGTGAAGAATATCCGGATTTATGCTTAAATGACGGAGCAGTAAAAATATTTTTAAAGGAAACGATGATTAATTCGCCGAAGCAGATTTGCCGCAGATTTTTTCGAGTGTGAGGAAGGCATTTGAAGGCATAGCCGGAGCCTATGTTGAAAATGCGTGACGAAGCAATCGGAAAAATCGGCGCCGAAGATGCGAAGAACTAATTAATCAGTGGTTCCTTAAACACGAAGGGTTTTAAGGGCAGTATAAGCAGGGAGCTGTATGATTTTTTGAATTATACGGAAAATTCCACAGATGCTTTTGCGGAATCTGCACAGAGCAGGCTTGTAAAGGAAATCCACAGTAAGGTAAATGAAATGAAATATGATACAAGATTGGGGGTAAGCTATATGACTATGATAATGAGAGACAGAATTTTAAGCTATGAAGCCGAGGCAAGAGGCGAGGCAAGAAGCGAAGCAAGAGGCGAGTACAGAAAAACCGTTTCCATAGCCAAGGAGATGCTTAATGAAAACTTCTCCGCCGATGTTATTTCAAGAATAACGAAGCTGTCATATGAGGATATATCCAAATTGCAGGAGGAGCTGACCGCTTCATAACGCTTTACGGCAGTATAAGGCAGCAAGCGAATACGGCAAAAAAAGCGAGCCCTTGAATCGGGTTCGCCTTTTTAAATTCTTTATTTTTTATCTGTATAAAATCTGTGTAAGAACGGCTTCGAGATATTCCTGCTTTCCGCTTTCTACCTTAGGTTCGCCGTTTTTAAGGGTATATTCCTCAAGGGATTCGAGGGTTGCGGTTCCGCTCATAATTTCTGCGCCTACTCCGCTCTTATAGCTCTTATAGCGGTCTCTTACGAAGCTGTCGATTCTGTCGTCGTCTATTACCTCATAGGCCTTTATAAGACCGAGAGCAAAGGTATCCATACCGCTGATATACGCAAGGGCAATATCGTCAAAAGTAAAGGAGGGGCGTCTTACCTTTGCGTCGAAGTTGATTCCGCCGTTTGTAAAGCCGCCGGCCTTTATAACCTCGTACATAGCACAGGTGGCCGTTTTAACGTCGCAGGGGAACTGGTCTGTGTCCCAGCCTAAGTGTTCGTCACCCTGGTTTGCGTCTATGGAACCGAAGAAGCCGTTTACTCTTGCCGTGCGAAGCTCATGCTCAAAGGTGTGGCCGGCAAGGGTGGCGTGGTTTGCTTCTATGTTAAGCTTGAAATCTCCGTCAAGGCCGTACTTGCGGAGGAAACCTATAACCGTTGCGGAGTCAAAGTCGTACTGGTGTTTTGTAGGTTCCTTGGGCTTAGGTTCAACGTAGAAGTCGCCGTCATAGCCCTTTGAACGGGCATAGCTTACGGCCATCTTCATAAGTCTTGCGTAGTTGTCAAGCTCTATTGCCATATTTGTGTTGAGAAGAGTTTCATAACCCTCTCTGCCGCCCCAGAAAACATAGCCCTTTCCGCCAAGCTCTATTGTGGCGTCTATGGCATTTTTAATCTGGCTTGCCGCATAGGCGAAAACATCGGCCTCACAGGAGGTTCCCGCACCGTGCATATAACGGGGGTTGCCAAAGAGATTTGCCGTTCCCCAGAGAAGCTTTATATTCGTTCCCTCCATTTTGCTCTTTATGTAGGCAACCATTTCCCGAAGATTTTTCTTAGACTCTGCAAAGGTCTTTCCCTCGGGGGCTATATCAACATCGTGGAAACAGAAATATTCAATGCCCAGCTTTTCCATAAATTCAAACCCTGCGTCAACCTTAGCCCTGGCAATATCCATAGGGTCTGTCTTTCCGTAGGATCTGTCGATTGTACCCTGACCGAAAGGGTCTGTCATATTTGCACAAAGAGTATGCCACCAGCTCATAGCGAATTTGAGGTGATTCTTCATAGGCTTTCCGTCAATAATTCTTTCCGCATCATAAAACTTGAAAGAGAAAGGATTTTTTGAACCCTGACCCTCATATTGTATTTTACCGAAATTGGGAAAATAGCTCATATAACTCATTCCTTTCATTATATATTTTAATTTTTTTAAAACACTCTGTTTATTATAACACATTTTAAAAAATTCTGCAATTCATTTTATGCAAATTTTTCCGTTTTTATAAAAATTTTTTCGCAAAAAGAAGTTGAAATTTAAGGTTGATTTTTATTTGTGTTGTGGTAGAATTAAATAGACGGTTTAGCTGTTATCAAATAAGCGGCTTAAGTTAAGGAAGTGGGCATGTGGATATAAGACAGGAAAAAATTGAAAAAATTGGGAAAATGATTATAGAAGGGGCGAGAAGCGACCTTTATGTTTCAATGCGCTATCTTGATTTGGCTATTTTTGCCCTTAACCCCGAGGCCGATGAAAATGTTGAGGTTATGGGTACGGACGGAGACAAGATATACTACTCCTCCCCACGGCTTATAGAAGAATACGGAAAGAACGCCCGTCAGCATAACAGAACCTATCTCCACTCTGTTTTTCACTGCCTTTTCAGACACCTTTTCAACAGCATAAAATATACGGAAGAGGATCAAACCTACTGGGACATTGCCTGCGACATAGCCGTTGAATATATTATAGACGATTTAAACATATCCGTTATAAACCCCATCGTTTCACGTTACAGAACCTACATCTACAAGCGGCTTTCCGTAGAGCTTGATATGGATATTTTAACCGCCGAGGCCATATACAAAACCCTTAAAACTTGGGATTTTTCAGACAGCGACTTTAAAATTATGTATAAAGCCTTTAAAACCGACGACCACGGCTTTTGGCCGAGGCCTAAGGGGGGACAGAATCCGCCGCCGTCTCAGGGAAACGACAACAGCGGAGAGGGGGATAATCCCGAACCTCCCGACGGGTTTGGGGCGGCAAAGAAGCTTGACGGCAAATGGAAAGATTTAAGCGAAAGAACGGCCTCTCAGGCGGAGCATATAAACAACAGAGCCGGAACGGAGGATAAAAGCCTCATTGCCCATCTTAAGGCGGTAAACAGACGCCGCTATGACTACAGAGAATTTTTGAGGAAATTTGCGGTCTACGGCGAGGAGGTAAAGCCCGACCCCGACAGCTTCGACCCGGGCTTTTATGCTTACGGCCTAAGCCTTTACGGAAATATGCCCATAATCGAGCCTTTGGAATTTAGGGAGGTTAAAAGAGTATCCGACTTTGTTATTGTTATAGACACCTCCGCTTCCTGCGAGGGAGAGGCGGTAAAGGCGTTTTTATCCCGGACTTTCAGCCTGTTAAGCTTGAGAAACAGCTTTTTCAACAGGGTAAAGATTCACGTTATACAATGCGACAATAAGGTCAGGAGAGATACTGTTATTGAAAATTCGGAACAGCTTGAAAGGCTGTTTAACGATATGGAGCTTGTGGGCTTCGGCGGAACGGATTTCCGCCCGGCCTTTGAATATGTAGAGGAAATTAAACCGAGCCTTAAAAATTTAAAGGGGCTTATATATTTTACCGACGGCGAGGGAATTTACCCCGAAAAACCGCCGAGCTACGACACGGCTTTTGTATTTTTAAAGGAACACTATTACGACGCAGAGGTTCCGAGCTGGGCTGTAAAGCTTATTTTGGACAAAGAGGAGCTTGAGAAAAAATGAACATAACGGAAGCAAAAACAGAAATCAAAAACACAATTAAAGCATATCTTAAAAAGGACGGGTTCGGAAGCTATGTGATTCCCCTTAAGTCCCAGAGGCCCATTCTGCTTATGGGCGCCCCGGGCATAGGCAAAACCGCTCTTATGGAGCAGATTGCAAGAGAGATGAACCTGAACCTTGTTTCCTACTCCATAACCCACCACACACGCCAGTCCGCCTTAGGGCTTCCCTATATTGTGGAAAAGGAGGGCTGCAGTGCCACAAACTACACTATGAGCGAGATTATAGCGGAAATTCACGACAGCATAAACCGCACGGGCATACAGGAGGGCATACTCTTTTTGGACGAGATAAACTGTGTTTCCGAAACCCTTGCTCCGGCTCTGCTCAGGTTTTTGCAGTATAAATCTTTCGGAACCCACGCTATGCCTAAGGGCTTTGTTGTTATAGCCGCAGGGAACCCTCCCGAATATAACCGCTCCGTCAGGGAGTTTGACATTGTTACCCTTGACAGAATGAAAAAGCTTGAAATAGAGCCGAGCCTTGAGGCGTGGCTTAGCTATGCCTACAATATGGGTGTCCACGGCAGTATTATTTCCTATTTAAACCTCAAAAAGGACAGCTTCTATAAAATAGAGGCCACAGTAGACGGCATAATGATAGCCACGGCAAGGGGCTGGGAGGATTTATCCCACATTATAAAGGCCTATGAGGCCGAGGGCATAGCCTTAAGCTATGAAGAGGTCAGAGCCTATATACAGAACACGGACATAGCCAAAGACTTCCTTATTTACTACGAGCTTTACAGGAAATATGAAAGCGACTACCGTATAGGAGAGGTTTTAAAGGGAAAGGTTGACAGCGGAAGCGCAAGACGTTTGGGCTACGGAGCTTTCGACGAAAAAATAAGCATAATCGGCCTTTTAAATTCGGGCTTAGGGGGCTGTTTCTCTGTCTACAGCCTTTATGATGATTTTGTTACAGACCTTTACGAAGCCCTTAAGAGGCTTAAATCGCTTCTTGAAACGGAGGACTTCAAGACTGCTCTTTCTCAGGTTACAGAGGAAAGAAAGGACATATACGAAATTAAGAAAACAGCCGATTTACTGAGTCAAAGGGACGAAACCCTTACCCTTAAGGTTTTGAACGCCTTAACAGACTACAGGGCATATTCGGGCTTTGAGGAGGTAAAGGCGGCCTTTTCAGAAGAGTGCCAAAAGAGGGAGGAAGCGGCTTCGGCGGCGGAACTTGCCCTTAACAGTGCTTTCGCTTTTATAGACATAGCTTTTGGGAAGTCACAGGAAACGGTTCTCTTTATAACGGCTCTGAATATGGACAAAAATGCCTGCCGTTATTTGGAGGAAAACCCCAACGAAACCTATATTAAATACAACAGGGAGCTGCTCTTTGAAGAAAAGGACAGGGCTATAAGAAAGGAAATTGCGGAGCTTTAACTATGGCGGAAATATATTATTCAGGCTGTAAAATAGAATATGTTATAAAGGCGGCAGGGGCTGAGATTACGGCCTGTGAGGATTCAAAGGGCAGGATAGTTTTGCCTGAGGAAGCAGAGGGGCGGCCTGTTGTATCTCTGGGACGCTATGCTTTGGCCAACATACGCTCCGCCCGGGAGATAATTCTGCCCCGAAGCCTCGAAACCGTAAACAGCCTTGCTTTTTACAACGACAGGGGCTTAAAAAGGCTTGACCTGCCCGAAAAGGTTTACAGGATAGGGGGCGACGCCTTTAAAAACTGCGACGGAATAGGGGAGGTTGTTATAAGAAGCGAAAGGCTTTTGAGGTACATTTTGGACGAGCTTTCGCAGGAGCTTATCGTTATTTTTAAGGACACAGAGGATAACATCATATGGAAGCTTCTCTTTCCCGTCAGTGCGGAAAGCTTTTCGGAGGACGTCCCCGGCAGAACTTTCCACAGAACTTTTACGGGCCCCGGCTATACCTACCGCCGTGAAACAGCCGGAAACAGTGTAAGCTTTAAACGCTATGACAGCCTTTTCAAGCGGAGCTTTGAGGAGGAGGCCGCCGAGGATTTGTGTCTTTTGGCGGTGTGCCGACTTATTTACCCTTATAAGCTGGAAAAGAACGCGGAAGAGGTTTACAGAGAATATTTGAGGGAAAACGCCTATACGGCGGTAAAAAGCTTTATTGAAAAGGGACTTTTTGACGAGATACTTTATTTGACGGAAAAGGGGCTTATTCCTCAAGAGGCTGCGGAAAAAGCTTCTGATTTTGCAAGGGAAAGGGGAGATGCCCAAACCTTAAGCCGTCTTATGGACTACAGGCTTAAGAGCTTCAAACCCAAAACAAAAACCTTTGAGCTTTAAGCCCCGAGCCTTGAGTCTCAGAGGGAAAGGACATTTATATATGAAGAAAATAATAACGGCTACTTCGGCCGCTTTGATTATATGGATTGCGGGGGCGTTAAGCCTTTCCGCAGCAGGAGGGCTTGATTTTTCCGTCTTTCCGGAGGAGTGCGGAGAGGCTTTAAGGCTTGTTTTGCTTACGGCTTACCGTATGGAAGAGGAGGCCGCTTCGGAGCCTGTGGAAAACAACAACTATGTGGAGGGAACACGCCACGCAAAGGCCGTCCCCGACATAGACGAGGAGGACGGGACAACAGACCCTTTCTTTGAAAATTCCGTTTTTGCGGGGGACTCCCTTATGGAGGGCTTTAGGCTTTACTGTCTTTACAAGGGTAACAATTTCCTGTCAAGCCCTCTTTTTCTGGCGGAAACAAGCCTTTCCCTCCGTCAGCTTCTGACTCCCGTTACGGCTTTAAGCAAGCGCCCCTACTATATGGGGGAGAAAATGCTCCTTGAGGACGCAATAGCGAAAAGCGGAGCGGCGAGAGCCTTTCTCCACTTCGGAACAAACGATATGGTGGGGCTTACCCCTGAGGAAACCCTTGAGGAATACAACAATTTGATATACAGAATACACGAGAAGGCTCCGGAGGTTAAAATTTACGTTATAGGGCTTACCTACATATATTCTTCGGGTCAGAAGCCGGGCTTTACAAATGAGAATATGAGGAAGTTTAACGATGCTATGTATAAATACTGCCAAAATTATGATTTTTTGGAATTTATAAACATAGGCGACAGGCTTATAGGGGCGGACGACAGCTTAAAGGGGGAATATTGCTCGGACGGATATATCCATATGAGCAAAGAGGGGTATAAGGTTTGGGTCAAGGTCTTGAGAGCCTATGCGAAAGATTTCTCGGCAGACTGAACATTATAACCTATCAATAAACGGTTCCGATTGGAAGTTTTAACCAAATTACGCCGAATATTTTTGTGAAATTAAATTAAATGCTGAAGTGTAAATTTAACTTCCACTTTAATTTGCCAAAATTGGAAAGTGGAAG
>JAJQFB010000054.1 GCA_021201395.1 Clostridiales bacterium
TAAATGGAAGAATTTGCTATTCATCTTGTTATGTTAACTAAATGACATTGCATCATATATTGTAACATCATATATGCGTTTAAATTGAACATTCGGTCTTTCCTGCCAATATTCATACCCAAGCATAGTATAAATCGGTGAGTCGTCAAAACAAAAATCAGCCACATATGAGCTGTCATGGTTATTTGTTGTTTGCACCCACGCATATCCGTAAAAATTTTCCATAAGTTCGGAAGCATATTCCCGTACAGCATAATATTCACTGGAGCTGTCATCAGCGGGAAAATTGCTTAAGGTAGGCGGCCCTATTTCCGTTTCTGTCTGAACCGCCGCGGCTTGGGTTTGAGCTTCGGTCTGCTCCTCGGTCTGTGCTTCCGCAACAGCTTCCGTTTTCTCTTCCGTAAGAACCTCCGTTTCTTCGTTTTCCGTTATTTCCTCTGTTTCCCCTTCCCCGTCATAAGCAAAAGTTTCAGGGGGATTTCCGCCGGGTCGGCTTAACAGGCTTACAGTCACCGCAGCCGCAGAAATAATAAAAACTATAACCACAGCGGTAATAAGATAAGGCACGGGATTAAAGCCTCCGCCGATTTTGGTTTGAGGGGTATAATTTCCTGTTTCGGGATTGGTTTCTGTCGTATTTACTCTTTCACCACCCTGATTTTTTAAGGCATTTCCGCATCTGCTGCAAAACCTTCTGCCCTCATCATTTTCTTTTCCGCATTCAGAACAATACATATTTTTCTCCCTTCAAAAGCTTTTCAAAAAACAAACTGCGGCATTGCTTAAACAACAACGCCGCAGTAAAAACATTCAAAACATTTAAAACACTTTTTATTCGCCTACAGCATATCTTCCTATAAACAAAATTTCGCCGTTTGAATCGTCTCTTATGAAATATGTAAAGGGCTTATCGGCGTTAAAATCATAAATCTCTTCCTCCAAATCGGGAGCCGCACTGGTTTCCATAAGTATTAAAGCCGTAACGGCGGCGGCCTCTGTTCCCTCTTCGTCTACGCTTATGTAGGTTTTGTGGAAAACATCGGAGATGTATATGCTGTCTGTTTCGTTCACAACATCGTTAAACATATCTTTAAAGTGGAAGCCGTCCTCGCTGTCGTCAAAAGCGGCTGTAACCCCCAGAGCCTTAAGCAGCTCAACGGCATTTAAAGAGGTTTCCGTTTTAAATTTGGGAAGCTTAACATTGACCTTTTCGGTTTCTGCCTTGTCGGCATATTCCAAAACGTTTATGTCCTCGTCCTCTGTAAGGGCTACATACATACTGACCGTACTGCTTTTATAGGGCAGGCATATAATCTGTACGTCCTCATCGCCGTAATATTTGAAATAGTCCGTCTGATTCATAAAATCTATTTCAGACTCGGAACCGTCGCTGTTTGTAAATGTGTCGGGAGCGGTTAAGGCTTCGTTAAAATCATTTGCCCAGTTGCCGTTAAAATATACAGCGTTTACAAGAGCCGCTATAAAATCCGCCCTGCTTATAATTTGGCTTATTTTTTCATTTGTGTTTTCGCTGCACCAACTGTTTATTTTGTCAATGGCAGTGTCGTTTGTAACAGTTTGTGCCTCTGCGTTATAGTTATCCTCAATAACGGCCTTAAAGCTTTCACTGAAATCGCCGCCCTCTATTCTGTCCTCGTTGAGCCAAATTGAATTTGCTATTGAAAGGCCTGTTCCCACAGGTGCGGAAACCGCTTCAAACTCTCCCGATTCCCAAGCATATTCGCTTGAATCCTTATATTTCTGGGCGGCACTTTCCATATAGGCCTTTGCTCCCTCGTTAAAGCCGTTAAGGTCGCTTATGTTTAAAGCCTTTAAAATCTCCGCCTTTGTTTCATCGTCTGCACCGTTAGCCGCCATAGCCAAAGCATACTTAAGGCTTACGGGACTTAAAACATAGTTTTCGTCCTTATCCATAAGAGAGTTAAGCTTAAGAGCAAAGTCTAAACCGTTGTCGGAAACAGACTCTTCCTCCTGCACCTCAGGACTTTCGGAAACGATATTTATATATACTGCCCCGTCCTTTTCTTCAATACCTAAGCTTTCGGAAATTACATCTAAAGACAGATACATACTGCCGTTTATTGTAGCCGTGTTTTCACTGTCAAGCTGTGAAAATTCGAGGATTTTTCCCTCATATATAACCTGAGCCGTTTTTGCCTCTGCATCGTAACCCACTTCACAGCCTGCGGTCTCAAAAACATCTCTCAGGGGAACGTAAATGGAACCGTTTTCATCGGTATAAGCAGAAACTTCCCTTTCGCTTCCGTTAATATAAACAACAGTGTCAAGCTCTGTCATCTCCGCACTGCACACAGCCGACACAACATAAACCAAACACAAAGCGGCTGTAAAAAACAATAATTTTCTCATAAATCTTTCCTCCTTTTCTTCCTTATTTCTGTAGAATAACTTCCGACACTATTATAACATAAATATTGCCGGAAGTACAGATTATTTTTCAGCTTTTTTCTTACTTTTTATATGAACTTTTTTATCAGAATACTATTGTAACGGTTTTTGTTTCGGTGTCATAGTCTATATCCTCGTCGGAGATGCCCAAGGCGTTGCAAATATCTCTTACGGGAAGATACATACTTGAATTGTAGACTATGGCCGGAGTTGTTACCTCAATCTGTCTGCCGTTTACATACATATAGTCGCCGTTCTGTTCTACGGAAATTCTGTTGCCGTTTTTAATTATAACAACCGTCTTTGTTTCCGCATCGTAAATAATTTCATCATCGGAAACTCCCAAAGCCGTTGAAAGAGCCCTTAAGGGGAGAAGCGTCCTGCCGTCGGAAACTATACAGGGAGATGTTATTTCAGCTCTTTCTCCGTTGAGAACATAGCCCTCGTCTCCTACGGTAAAGGTAAGTATGTTTCCGCCCTCGTTTTCTTCTTCGTAAGTCTCTGTTTCGGCTTCATCTGCTTCCGCTTCTTCCTCTGCCTCGGCTTCGGAAACAGTTTCGGCGCTCAGGCTGCTCTTTGCGTCCTGATATACTCCGCAGGAGAAGGTGCTCCTGCTTTCAACCTTTCTTGTTTTTGTCGTTCCTTCGTTGGTTTCAAAGGTAACGGTTCTTGAAGCATTAAGGGTAATATTGGGGGCTGCGGTTATTTTCGTTGCGGATCTGTTAAGAGTAAGACCCTTAACGGTAATAAGACCCGTTCCCATATCCGAAGTTTCCTTTACCTTTATGTTTAAAACGGAAGCAGACTCAAGCTCACCGTAAACATTGTCCTCATATTTGCCCGTTCCCACAATTTCGGGAACCCCCGTAATTGCAAAGTTGGGGTCGCTTATATTGATTCTGAAAGTCATTTCATCGGGAACAGCGGCATAGTTTGTACTGTCGGAAATTGTGAAATCCGAAAGGACGGAAACGCCCGTTTTGTAGATAAGAGCCTTTTCGTCATATATTGCCGAAAAACCGCCGGCTATGTTGCAGGCAAAGAGGAAAGAATCCTCATCCATATAAGTTGGCGTTTCGGTTATATAAAGATAAGTATAGCCGTCCGTAAAATTCTTGGCATAAAGGGGAATTGAAAATTCCGTGGTATTGCCCGTTTTGTACTTCTTAAAAAATTCCTTTGAGAATTTAAGCTGAATATCCTTGGAGCTTGTGCGGCTTACGGTTAATTCCGAATCAAATTTTGACATTTTGGTAGCGTCCCACTCCGCCCCGTCGAGAACAAGGCGAAAAGCAAAGGCCGTAACGGAATCTCCCGTTATTTTAACGTCAAGAGTCGGTGTGTCAAGCCCCTTAACGGAGCCGCTTGTCATCTCATAATATGCGTCGTTAAGGCTTAACTCAACCTGAGAACGTCCGGCAAAGACAATATTTGACGGAATAACAACCGCATAAATTAAAATAAGTGATAAAATTAATTTTTTCATGGAATACCTCCTGTTTATCTTTCTTTTTATTTATTATATTTATTTCATTATACCATAAAAACTTACGAAATGTATTAAAAATTTCTTAAATCTGCTTATTTACTATTTTATATTCGTTGTCATAACGAAAATAAGGGCAGGAAGAAAATTTTCCTGTTATAAAGTGATAATATTCGTCCTCGTCAAGACTCATTATGCACTCATACTCCTCCGCCTCTTCGTCATAGTCATAATACAGACAATTCTCACACTCTTTCCCCATTTACTCGCCTCTTCCGACAATTTCAATAATATTGACAATAGTTTCCGCCGCCTTTTCCATAGACTCAAGACAAATAATCTCATAGGGGCCGTGGTAGTTATGGCCTCCCGTAAAAATATTGGGACAGGGAAGCCCCTCGAAAGATAAGCGGCTGCCGTCTGTTCCCCCTCTTGTGGGCAGGATTTTGGGACTTACCCCTGCCTGTACCATAGCCTTAAGGGCAATATCCTTTACATAAGGGTATTTGTCTATAACTTCCCTCATATTGTAATAGCTGTCGCCCATATTGAGGACAACGGTGTTTTTGCCGTATTTTCGGTTAAGCTTATCCTTTATTTTCTCAAAAAGAATCTTTCTTTTTTCAAAGCTCTCCCTGTCAAAATCCCTTATTATAAATTCAAGATTCGCCTCGGAAACATTTCCGTCCATTTCACAGAGGTGATAAAAGCCCTCTCTGTTTTCCGTATGGGCAGGGGTTTCTTCTTCCGGCAAAAGGGATATAAACTCGTTTCCTATGAGAAGTGCATTTTTCATAATTCCCTTGGCGGTTCCCGGGTGAACGTTTTTTCCCTTTATTTTAAGCTCAGCGTAGGCAGCGTTAAAATTTTCATAGGAAAACTCCCCTATTACTCCTCCGTCTACAGTATAGGCAAAATCGCAGCCGAAGCCCTCAACGTCAAAAAAGTCAACTCCCCTGCCTATTTCCTCGTCGGGGGTAAAGCCTATTCTGACCTTTCCGTGTTTTATTTCAGGGTGTTCCGTAAGGTATTTTACGGCACATATTATCTCCGCCGCCCCTGCCTTATCGTCGGCCCCCAAAAGGGTGGTTCCGTCGGCGGTAATAAGGGTCTGCCCTCTGTAATTTTTAAGAAAGGGAAATTCCCTCTCCCCTATTACAATATCGTTTTTTAAAACAATGTCCGCCCCGTCGTAATTCTCCCAAACCACGGGCTTTATCATTTTTCCGCTGTAGTCGGGGCTTGTGTCGGTGTGAGCCAAAAAGCCCACTGTCTTACAGGGTCTGTCCGTGTTGGCAGGCAGGGTTGCCGTAAGATATGAATATTTGTCTATGGATATATCCTCAAGCCCTGTTTCCGTAAGCTTCGCCGAAAGATATTCCGCAAAATCCGTCAGGTTTTCCGAGGACGGAAAAGTTTCGCTTTTAGGGTTTGAAGCCGTGTCAAATCTTATTAAATCAAAGAAAGTTTCTTTAAGTCTGTCTTTCATAATTTGTAAATTACCTCCCTAATCTCAGTAACATATTTATTATAACACATACAATCATAAATTTACAGCATTTTTTGCTTTACAAACCAAATTTTATGTTCTATAATTATATAAACTAAATTCAGCCTGAAATAAACCTGAGAAAAGAGGTTTTTATATGAAAATTTCAAGAGATAATTTTTTATTATACGCAATTACCGACAGAGGGGTTTTAAAGGGGTGCAGCCTCGCCCTCGCCGTGGAAGAAGCGGTTTTGGGGGGGGTGCGGGAATAGTCCAGCTCAGAGAAAAGGGGCTTTCCTTTCAAGAATTTTTGGAGGAAGCCGCCCTTATAAAAAAGGTCACCGGCAAATACGGCGTACCCCTCATAATAAACGACAATATAGATGTATGCCTTAAAACAGGTGCCGCCGGAGTACATATAGGCTCCGATGACACAGACCTCATAACCGCAAGGCGGCTCTTGGGCAAGGACGCCATAATAGGCCTATCGGCCAAAACTCCGGCTCAGGCTGTCTTTGCGGAGAAAAACGGAGCAAGCTATTTAGGCGTAGGAGCCGCTTTCCCCACAAGCTCAAAGGCCGACGCTTCAACAATAGACCGCTCTGTCTACGGCGAAATCACAAAAGCCGTAAATATCCCCGTTGTAGCCATAGGGGGAATAACAAAGGACAACATAGCGGAGCTTAAGGGAACGGGCATAGACGGCGTTGCCATTATTTCCGCCCTTTTCGGAAGAAGCGATATAAAGGCCGCCGCCGCAGAAATTAAAAAACTAAGCGAGATGTATTTCAGATGAAAAACCTAAAAATATTTATAATTTGCTTTATATATTCCTTTTTCCTTATATTTTTTATGGACGGGCTTATTTCAAAGCTTATTTACAGCGGAGGTCTCAACATAAGCCCCTATGTTTTTTGGGTAAACGTTATACTTGCCTTTATATTAAGCTGTTTTGCAGTATCCCTTTTAGGCGAGGGCTTGGGAGGGCTTGCTCTGTTTATTATAACCGCCGTTCTTTTGATTGGAAATCTCATAAAGCTTATTTTTCACGATTCCGTCTTAAAGCCGGCGGACTTTGCCCTTATTTCAGAGCTTATGGAAATAGGCGTCAGGTTTGTGGTTCCTTGGGAAATAGGTCTTTTAGCAATAGCTCTTGTAATTTTTTGCATACTTATTTTTAAATTAAGACATCATATATTGAGACTGCTTATACCGAGACCCCTGCCCGTTACTGCGGCCGTCTTTGGTGCTCTCGTTATAATCTGTGTTTTTGCCGCCGAAAGCAGCACCTCCGCCCTTGACAACAAAACAAGGCTTGAATCCGAGGGCTTTATGGTTTTCAACCTCATTAACGTAAAGGAAATTGCCCATATGTACCCCGACGCTCCTGAGGGCTACGGCGAGGCGGAAATGGCGGAGCTTAAGGCGGAATTTGACGCCATAGGCCAAAAAACCTCCGACACAAAGCCGGACGTTATAGTTATTCTTATGGAGTCCTATTTTGACATAGGCGAGGTTCAGGGCTTCGGCCTCTCGAGAGATGTTACAAAATATTCGAGAGAATATGAAATCGTAGGGCTTATCTCCCCCAGATACGGCGGAGGAACGGCCTCTGCGGAATTTGAGGTTTTGACGGGCTTTTCAACGGCCTTTCTTCCGGACGGAGTTATACCCTACAATGTATATATGAAAGACGGCGATAAGGAGGTTCCCTCAATAGTCAGCGAGTTTAACAAAAACGGCTATAAAACGACTGCCCTCCACCCCTCAACCGCGAGCTGCTACGGCAGGGACAAGGCTTTTACGGAGCTTGGCTTCAATGAATTTCTGACAATAGAGGACTTTGACGTAACCGAGGAGGATATGACAGAGGACAAAATGACAAAGGACTACAAGGTAAAGGAAAAAATACAGGAGGTTTTGGATGGCTCCGATGACCCCTCTTTCGTTTTTGCGATTACATTTGAGTCCCACTGCCCCTATATGAACAAGTATAACGAGGAGGAAATAGATTTTACCGCCGAGGGGGAGGCTCTTTCCGAGAGAAACAAAAAAGAAGCTCTCCAGTACGCAAGGTGTGCTATGGACGCAAGCCTTGTCATAAGCGAGCTTGTTGAATACATAGAAGAAAGAGACAGACCCACCCTGCTCTTAGCTTTCGGAGACCATCTTCCCCCCTTAGGGGCTTTCAGAGCCATAGGCTATCTCAACGGCCTCTATACAAAATACGGCACTCCCGTCTTTGAATATTCAAATTATAAAGAAACAGGAAGCTTCGGAACAGACTATGTTTCCCCCTCTTTCCTTGCGGCCCATATTTTAAGAGAAGCTGAAACGGAACATTCTTCATACTTTGACTTCATAGACAGCCTGACGGCCTCAAACCCTGTCTTGAACATAGATTTCGGCATTGACTATGAGGACGAAAACATACAAAAATACAAGCTTTTACAGTACGACCTGTTTTTCGGTGAAAAGTATTTGGAAAACCGCTGATTAATCAACGGTTCTTTAATCTTCTGTGTTAATATTTCATATATAAATGTTTTTTCTAAGGAAACGATGATTTAATCAAAAAGTGTATTGTCAAAAAATACAAATATGGT